>JBCBME010000288.1:0-4013 GCA_039822945.1 Pseudomonadota bacterium | reverse complement strand
CATCAGACACACGCTGCACCCGGTGGCCAAATTCTTCGACAATCAGCTCTGCCGTGTCTGATGCGGATGTTGAGGATGTGATCTCAGCCGTTGAAGACAGCGACGAAGACCTTCAATCCCGGCCGCCGGTCATCACGATCATGGGCCATGTCGATCACGGCAAGACATCGCTCCTCGACGCGATCCGCAACGCGCGCGTTGTGGCGGGCGAGGCTGGCGGCATCACGCAGCATATCGGCGCCTATCAGGTGGATCAGAGCGGCAAGAAGCTGACGTTCCTGGACACGCCGGGTCACGCGGCCTTCACATCCATGCGGGCCCGTGGCGCGCAGGTGACAGACATTGTCGTGCTGGTTGTCGCCGCCGATGATGCAGTGATGCCGCAGACCATCGAGGCGATCAATCACGCCAAGGCGGCCGAAGTGCCGATGATCGTGGCAATCAACAAGATTGACCTGCCCGCCGCGGATCCCACGAAGGTCCGGACCGATCTGCTGCAGCACGAGGTGATCGTGGAGCAGATGTCAGGTGAGGTGCAGGACGTTGAAGTTTCTGCCCAGTCTGGCCAGGGGCTAGACTCGCTCCTTGAGGCGATCGCGCTTCAGGCGGAAATTCTGGAGCTCAAGGCCAACCCTGATCGTGCGGCCTCTGGTGCCGTGATCGAAGCGCAGCTCGATGTGGGCCGTGGCCCTGTCGCGACGGTTCTCGTTCAGAACGGCACGCTCAAGCAGGGCGATATCTTCGTCGTGGGTGAGCAGTGGGGTAAGGTCCGCGCGCTGGTCAACGACCAGGGTGAGCGTGTGAAAGAAGCCGGTCCGTCTGTGCCTGTCGAGGTCTTGGGTCTCAACGGTACGCCAGAGGCTGGCGACGTCCTCAATGTTGTGAAGACCGAGGCTGAGGCCCGCGAAATTGCCGATTACCGGACCCAGGCCGCCAAGGACAAACGCGCTGCGGCTGGCGCTGCCACCACGCTGGAACAGCTGATGCAGAAGGCCAAGGAAGACGAGAACGTGGAAGAGCTCCCGATCCTCGTGAAGGCCGACGTGCAGGGCTCTGCCGAGGCGATCGTTCAGGCGATGGAGAAGATCGGCAACGAAGAGGTGCGCGTGCGCGTGCTCCATTCCGGCGTCGGCGCCATCACGGAAACGGATGTGGGCCTCGCCGAGGCGTCAGGTGCGCCTGTGATGGGCTTTAACGTTCGCGCTAATGCATCGGCACGGAACACGGCCAACCAGAAGGGTGTCGAGATCCGGTACTATTCGGTGATCTACGATCTCGTGGACGACGTGAAAGCGGCGGCCTCCGGCCTCCTTTCCGCAGAGATCCGCGAGAAGTTCATCGGGTATGCGGAGATCAAGGAGGTCTTCAAGGTGTCGGGCGTCGGCCGCGTGGCGGGCTGCCTTGTCACCGAAGGTGTGGCGCGCCGTTCGGCAGGCGTGCGCCTGCTGCGCGACAACGTCGTCATCCACGAGGGCACGCTCAAGACGCTCAAGCGCTTCAAGGATGAAGTTGCGGAGGTTCAGTCGGGTCAGGAATGCGGCATGGCATTCGAGAACTACGAGGATATCCGCGCGGCCGATGTCATCGAAATCTTTGAGCGCGAAGAGGTGGAACGGTCACTCGACTAAAGAGAGATCGTAAGGTCATCAAAAAGCAGCGCGGGGCTCAAAGCCTCGCGCCGCTTTTTTGTCAGGATTTCTTTACAGGCTTTCCCGAATAGGTCTGGTCGCCAACTCGAACCTCGATGTGGCCATTCGCTGTGTTGCGCACGAATGTGCCTTGTACTGATACGCACGAACCAATCGTAATAGTTCTGATCATGTGTCGTCTCCCCCGAGTGCATGAGCTGCATGAGTGGTGAGGCTTCTTCCCTAGGCCCCCCGTCTTAATAATACGTAAAAATTAATCCGTATTAAGAACAATCCACCCAAAAAAGCGACATTTTGCAAACTTTGAGCAAAATCCCGCTGGCTTAGCCTGTCAGAGAAGGTCCCGCAGCATCGCAATCAGGGGGATGTCAGCGGGTGGCATTGGGTAGTCCCGAAGTTGGTTTCCACGCACCCACGTTAGCTTTTGGCCCTCTTTTGATTGCGGGGTGCCCTCCCATTTTCGGCAGGCATAGAGGGGCATGAGGAGGTGAAAGTCTTCGTAGCGGTGACTGGCGAATGTGAGCGGCGCGAGGCAGCTTTCCCAGGTTCCGATGCCCAATTCTTCGTCCAATTCGCGAATCAGGGCTGTTTCAGGGCTTTCGCCGGGTTCGACTTTGCCACCGGGAAACTCCCACAATCCGGCCATGCTTTTGCCCTCGGGGCGCTGGGCCAATAGGACGCGTCCATCGACGTCGATCAAAGCGACTGCGGATACGAGCACGACTTTCAAAGCAATCTCCCTTCCGCGGAAATCAGGACCGGTAATCGGCGTTAATGGAGATGTATCCGTGGGTGAAATCGCAGGTCCAAACGGTGGCCGCGCTGGCTCCTACGCCGAGGTCCACGGTGATCTCGATTTCATCCCGTTTCATGTAGGCCGCGCCGTCCTCTTCGCGGTAGCCCTCTGCGACCCAGCCGTCCTCGGCCACGAGAATATCTCCGAACCGGATGGACAGTGCATCGCGATCTGCGGCGGCACCCGATTTCCCGACGGCCATAACGATGCGGCCCCAATTCGGATCCTCCCCGGCGATGGCGGTTTTCACGAG
This sequence comes from Pseudomonadota bacterium, assembly GCA_039822945.1. Classification (GTDB taxonomy): domain Bacteria; phylum Pseudomonadota; class Alphaproteobacteria; order Rhodobacterales; family Rhodobacteraceae; genus Shimia_B. The sequence goes on along the minus strand of JBCBME010000288.1, from coordinate 1,315 downwards.
GGGGGAATTGGCGATCGCGAGCGCGGCTTTCCTGGCGTCAGCGTCGCTCTCTGCACCCGTGCAGGTGATCTGGCAGAACTTCGATGCGCCCTCGCCGTCCCGCACCACTTGGTGTGCGAGGTCGAGCATGAGGGCCTCTACAGCGCTGGCAAAGGCTTCATTGCCAGTCACATCGATACCGGACGCGCCCGTGGCGGCCATGAGCAAGGTGTCGGAAGTGGATGTGTCGCTGTCGACGGTGATGCAGTTGAAGGTCCGGTCCGAGGCAGCGCTCACCAAGCCCTGGAGCGCACCCTGTTCGCAGGCGCCATCGGTAAAAATGTAGACCAGCATCGTCGCCATATCGGGCGCGATCATGCCGGAGCCTTTTGCGATCCCTGCAAGCGTGACGGTCTGCCCGTCGATCTCAACCTGGCTTGTCGCCCCTTTTGGAAAGGTGTCGGTCGTCATGATCGCGCGGGCCGCGGCCTCCATCGCGTCTGCGCGTTGCTCGGCGACAAGTGCGTCGAGGTGGGCTGTAATGCGCTCATGGGGCAGCTTTTCCCCGATGACCCCTGTTGAGGAGGTAAAGACGCGCCCGGGCTCGATCCCGGCTGCCTCGGCCACTGCTGCTGAGAGTGCTTCAACGCTTTCCTGCCCGGCGCGCCCGGTGAAGGCATTGGCGTTGCCCGAGTTCACCAAGATCGCCGCTGGCGCAGATGAGGCTGCGTCGATCTTTGACTGACAGTCGAGCACTGGGGCTGCCCGCGTGGCCGAGCGCGTAAAGACCCCGGCAAGCGTGGTCTTCTCCGAGAGCAGTGCGAGCAGCACGTCATCGCGCCCCTCATAGCGGACGCCCGCCGCCACGGTGGCAAACGTCAGGCCCGCAATCTCGGGCATCGCCGGAAAGCCGCCTGCAGGGGCAAGCGGCGAGACAGGCAGGCTCATTGCGAGAAGATGTTGAGCGAGTTCAGGGCTGCGGGATCGATCCCGTCCACGCGGGTGATGTCGGCCGAAGTCATGAACTCCTGCATGCGGGCCTCGAGACGTTCGCTTTGCAGCTGGCCCACGATGTCGGCCCGCACGTCAGAGAGAGCCGGCGGCGGAGACACGCGCAGGTCGTTGAGCGTGATGACGTGCCAGCCAAATTGCGTTTGCACCGGGGCGGACACACCGCCGGGCTCGAGCGCCACCACCGCCTCTTCGAAGGGGGCGACCATCATGCCCGGGCCAAACCAGCCGAGCTCTCCGCCGCGGGGGCCGGAGGGGCCGGTGGAAAACTCCATGGCGAGCTCGGCGAAATCGGCGCCTTCTTCGAGCTGGGTGATGAGCGATG
>JBCBME010000287.1:0-4043 GCA_039822945.1 Pseudomonadota bacterium | reverse complement strand
CTTAGCCCTTCAAACGTCGATCCCCAGACTTCGCTCTTCCACCCCATGTGCCCAACACGGGGCCAGTGATGGATAGTACTGCCTGCCTTGGCCGCTTCGAAAAGCGTTTCCAGGGGACACCGCGAGGAGGTGGCAGGTGATGGCCACAGGTGCTTCGAAATTGAGCTTCAAGATGCGGGCATGGTGCGCTGCCGGGATCGCTTCGAACGGGCCCGTGCCTGATATTCCCGCGCTGTGGATTATGAGAGAGATGGGCGCAGCCGCGTCCGCGAGACGTTCGGCGGCGTCTTGCGCTGTGAGGTCAAGCGCAAGGCTGGGCAGGCCAAGCTCACCGAGCGCAGCCTCGTCATGGTCCACGGCGAGGATATCGTCTCCGCGGATGGCCGCCGCGAGGGCAAGAGCACGGCCGAGCCCATTCGCGGCGCCCGTGATCACCGTCGTCATTGCGCGCCTCCTGCAAACGCATGGCGGAGCGTGAAGGCTGCCCCGAAGCGGCGGCTTTGGCCCTTTGCGATTGACGATGCGATTTCGCGCGCAACCGTGTCTGCTTTGGTGAAGAAACGGCGCGCAGCGATATCCCCGACACCTGCCTTGTCGTGCATGCCCGTGGCCGTCGGGCCCGGATGGATCATTAGCACCTTCACGCGCCCATCCCATTCCAGCGCCAGACTACGTTGTGCGCCCGCAAGTGCGGCCTTTGTGGCTGCATAGACCGAGAAATCCGCGTGCGCGCCTCGCGCGGCGGTCGAGCCGATGAAGGCCAATGTGCCGCCTTCAAGCCGCGGCAGCAGGGCCTGTGCCATGAGCAGGGGGACGGCGCTGTTGAGCGCGATCATCTTTCCGATGTCGTCTGCACTGTGATCGGCGGGCGCGGCTACCTTCCCAGCGCCTGCGTTCAGGATGGCCAAATCGATCTTGGGTGGGAGCGCGTCGAGAACCGGGGTGAAGCTCTCGGTCAGGTCGGCCGGCACGTAGTGGCATGTCGCTGGAAGGCCGGGGACCTCCGGTCGCCGCCCGGTCGCCGTGATGTCCCATCCGGAATAGACATCGACCAACGCTCGGCCAATGCCGTCGGACGCGCCGGTGATCAGAACCTGGGGCATCTAGTGATGCGCCAGGTGGTTGATCGCGACCCAAAGCATGAGCGCGCCGATCGCCGCGATGAGGAGGGCGGAGAGGTAGGGCGCATAGTCCATCAGCCATTCAAACCGGCCAGCTCGCTTGCTCACCGCGCCGACCCCCATGGCAGCCACCACGCCCACAACAACAAGCGTGACCGCAAGCCCGAGCGAAAACGCCGTCACCAGCGTGATCCCGAGCGCAAATTGTCCAAGCTGGACGCAGAGCAAAAAGACCGTGATCGCGGCAGGGCAAGGGATGAGCCCGCCGGACAGCCCGAAGAGGATTGTCTGCCACGTGCCTGTCCGACCCGAGGCGAGGCGTGCCTCGATGTCGGCGGCATGGGCGCGCGCATGGGCGTCATCGTCGAGATGGCCATGGTCGTGGTGATGCCCATGGTCGTGATGGTGATCATGCCCGTGCGCATGTGCGTGTGCGTGAGCATGATGCGTCGCGCGCGCGGCGCGTGCGCGATCCGTACGGATCGCCTGAAGGAGCATCCATGCCGCAATCCCGAGTACGATCAGGCCTGACACGCCGATGAAGTAGGGCTCAAGCTGCTCGCCGATCAGTTCATTGCCGTAGGCAAGCGCGATGTAGGCGAGGATCCACACAATGATCGAGTGGCTGAACGCGGCCGAAATCCCGAGGAGGACGGCCTGAAACTTCGTGCCCTTGGTGGCGATGATGTAGGCGGCCATCATGGTCTTGGAGTGCCCAGGTTCCAGACCGTGCAACCCGCCAAGTAAGAGCGCCATCCCGAACAGCAGGACCGGATTGGCCGCGCCGGTTTCGAGTAGGCCTGTGATGTCCATTCAGCACTCCAGAGGCGTCATTCCCCGCGACACCACACATGGGGCGCGCACACATCTCGACAATATCGGGCGCGACGCGTGCTGGCGAGCGGGCTCCGATCAGGGCTTCGTGAGCCCTCCATTGTCCTGCCCGAGCGTCGGCGCAGCGCGGTCGAGGTTGAGCGTGGAGCGAGAGAACTTCAGCGGGGTGCGCAGGGCGGCAATCCCGTCCGGCGCGATTTTGAGCCCACGCGCCTCGATTTGAGGGTCATTGAGGGCTTGACCCACCGTGTTAATCGGAGCCGCGGGGACGGCCACATCCTCCAGGCTGGCGAGAAGGGCGTCGCGTGACCAGCGCGTCAGCACCTCGGTGATCAAAGGGACCAAGATCTCGCGATGCGTGATGCGAGCAGGATTTGTGGCAAAGCGCTCGTCTTCGTGCCAGGCCGTGCCGAGAACACCGCAGAGCTTGGCGAACTGTCCCGTGTTGCCGCAGGCGATGATGATGTGTCCGTCCGCCACCGGGAAGACCTGGTAGGGGACAATGGAGGGATGCGCGTTGCCCATCCGCCTGGGGCTCTCACCGGTGGCAAGACAGCTTGAGGCCTGGTTGGCCATCATCGCCACCATCGTATCAAAGAGCGCGAGGTCGATGTGCTGACCCTCGCCGGTCTTCGCGCGGTGGGCCAGCGCGGCTTGAATGCCGATAACGCCGTAAAGCCCAGTGAAGAGATCAGAGATCGCCACGCCCGGCTTCTGCGGGGGGCCATCCGCTTCGCCGGTGACATCCATCATTCCGGCCATTCCTTGGATCAAGAAATCGTAACCCGCGCGATGGGCATAGGGTCCTGTCTGGCCAAAGCCCGTCACCGACGCATAAATCAGGCCCGGATTGCCGGCAGACGCTGCTGCGTAATCGAGGCCGTATTTCTCGAGACCTCCGACCTTGAAGTTCTCAATGAAAACATCCGCCTGCGTTACGAGGCTTTTCACATGGGCGAGGTCTTGCGCGTCGCGCAAGTTTGCGGTGATGCCCGCTTTGCCGCGGTTTGCGGCATAGAAATACGTCGCTGATCTGTCCGGGCCACGCTCGATGAAATGCGGGCCCCATTGGCGGGTTTCGTCACCCTCGGGGCTCTCCACCTTGATGACCTCTGCGCCCAGATCCGCGAGGGTCTGACCAATCCAGGGACCTGCCAGCACGCGGGCAAGTTCGACGACTTTGAGACCTTCAAGCGGGGCTGTCATGCCTCATCGCTAGGCGTGCGGGCGCGCGAAGGCAAGATCAGGCGGCTGTCGCGCCTGCGCGTTCTTTCAAAAGGCGCGGGATCTTCTCCTTGAACTTGAAGAAGCCCTTGTCCGCGAACGGCCACGCCGATGCGTCGTAGGCGCGGACCTGGCGGCAGAGCGTGATGCCTTTGGCGGCGAGGTCGCGCTCCGCGCTGGCAAGTTCTTCCGCGATGGGGCCGGTTGGCGCATGGGCCGTTACGATCTGCTCGATCCCGTTGCGCTCGGCCCAGTTTGCGAGGTCTGACGACAAAAGCCGCGGCGCATCGGCCATGCCGTACCGCACCGCTGCATCATCGGTCAGGGCATCGCGGAAGGCCGTCACGCGTTCATGCGGCTCGAGTGGCGTGCCGTGGTTGAAGGGCTTGAGCACAGCAGCCGCTCTATGGTTCATCCGCATGATGGCGGTGGGGCTCAGATCCTCCCAGTGCAGGAGAACAGCCGTCGCCTTGCCTGCTGTGGCAGGGTCCGAGATCGGCACGGGGCCCGCGGGGTCGAAGGGCGCGTCCTCGAGCGGCTGTGGATCACGCGCAAGGCCTGCCGGGTTGAACCGCCGCTCTGTGTAGCGCGAGATATTGTCCGCTTTTGCCACGTAAACGCGGCCCCGCGTCTGGAGCCCAGCGACCCAGCGCCAGCCCAAAGTATTCGAAGCCGGGTCGCCGTCGAGGAGGTGGCGCAGGAAGAAATCTGCACCAAGCTCCCACGGCAGTTCCAGCGTGAAAATCCAGATGGAGGCAAACCACATGCACAATCACGCGCGCATGTGGTTCGCCTCGATCTGGATTTTCACCCTGCGATTGCCGTGGGAGCTTGGGGCCGATTTCTTCCTGCGCCACCTCCTCG
>JBCBME010000286.1:0-4044 GCA_039822945.1 Pseudomonadota bacterium | reverse complement strand
ATAGAGTTGGCGCGCCGAGCCATAGAGGCGGAATTCCTCCGGCTTGGCGTCGCAGCCACCCTTTTCCAAAAGGTCGGCGAGAAGCGTCAAATGCTCCGGCCGCATGTCCTTTTCCACACAATCAGCGCCGAGCGATTTGACCGACCCACGCACGAAAAGTCGTGCCTCATAGATCGAGTCGCCCAACGCGTCGCCCGCATCGCCGCAGACGACGAGATTACCTGACTGCGCCATGAAGGCGCTCATGTGGCCGACATTGCCGTGTACAACGATGTCGATCCCTTTCATGGAAATCCCGCAGCGCGAGGATGCGTTGCCTTTGATGACGAGCGTGCCACCGTGACCTGTCGCGCCTGCGTACTGGCTGGCATCGCCCTCAATGACGACCGTCCCGCTCATCATGTTTTCAGCCACACCGGGGCCTACAGAGCCCGCCACGCGCACGGTGGCCTGCTTGTTCATGCCCGCGCAGTAATACCCCGTCGAGCCCTTCACGAGAACGTCGAGCGGCGCGTCGAGGCCGACGGCGATCGCGTGGGCACCGCGGGGGTTTTCGATCTCCCATGCGGTTTGATTGGTCACCTCTGACTGCGCTTGCAGCGCGGCGTTCAGATCGCGGAGCGTGGATGCGGCGAGGTCGATGGTCTGCATCAGTTCGTCCAGAAATAAACGGTTGCGGGCTCGGGCTCCCAGACCCGTGCGGCCTCAATGCCAGGCAGCCCCACGAGCGCGCGGTATTCGCTGCCGAAGGCGACGTATTGATCTGTTTCGGCCATAACCGCTGGTTTGCACGCAATGGGATCGCGCACGACGCCAAACCCATCTTTCGTGCCGACGACAAACGTGAAGAAGCCGTCGAGATCATCGAGCGCGGTCTCCAGCGCCTCGCCGAGGCTCGCGCCATTCTGCATACGCCAGGTGAGGTATGCGGCCGCCACCTCGCTGTCATTTTCCGTCTCCGTCATGACGCCTGCGCGGGCGAGCTTTCGTCGGAGGCGGTTGTGGTTGGAAAGCGACCCATTGTGCACGAGGCACTGATCTGGCCCCGTGTTGAAGGGATGCGCGCCCATCGTGGTCACTGCGGACTCCGTTGCCATCCGCGTGTGACCGATCCCGTGCGTTCCAGACATCGACGCGATCTCAAAGCGGTGCGAAACGTCCCTGGGAAGACCCACTTCCTTATAAATTTCAACGGCATCACCCGCACTCATGATGCGAATGCCAGGTAGCATTTCGCGAAGCGCCGCGCGGACCGCAGGCAGCTTTGCGGGGGGCATTTCAAGCAAAGCGTGCGAGTCTTTGACCGTGACGGTGACGCTGGCTTCAATCGCGACACTGATCCGAGCTGAGAGACCTTCAAAGGCGCCAGGCTCGTCGGATTGAACGGTCAGCTTTGCGGTGCCGCGATCCGCGCCATAGATCGCGATGCCAGCGCTGTCCGGGCCCCGATCCGTCATGGTGATGAGCATCTCACTGAGCATGCGGCCAAGCTCAGGCTGAAGGGCTTTGTCCTTTAGAAACAGTCCGACAATTCCGCACATGGGCTCCTCCCTTCTTCCATTACGGATTTAGGGCAATTCGCCCTGAGGTGAAACAAATTTCACTGAGAGGGGGTATTTTGCTGGGGATAGGAGATGATCGAAAGGTAAGTTGCCGGAAGTTTCACCAACCGCTCAGGCCCGTGAGGCGCGTCGGCTTCGAAAAAGAGCGTGTCGCCCGGTTTTAGGGGGTAGATGCTTGCGCCATGGCGGTAATCCACCTCGCCCTCGAGCATGTAGATCGTTTCTATCCCGCCATGTTGAAAGGTATCAAATGTATCGGAGGTCGATGTGAGCGTGATGAGGTAGGGCTCGACGATCACCCCGCTCGCATTTGAGCCGATATGGCCCAAGAGGTTGTAGTGATGGCCCGCGCGGGTGCCCTGACGCTCGATCTCAACGCCTTCGCCGGCTTTGGTATGAACAGCCTCGCGCCGTTCCTCGAATGTTCGGAAAAACGCGGTCAGCGGCACCGAAAGCGCGTTGGCGATGGCCTGCAGTGTCGAAAGGGACGGCGATGTATGGCCGTTTTCAATCTTTGAGAGCATCCCCACCGAAAGCTCTGTGAGCGCAGAGAGCTCTGCCACCGTCATGGACTGCTGCCTGCGCAGCGCGCGCACCTCGCGCCCGATGGCCACCTCAAGTACCTTTTCGCGGCCTTCTCGGATGGAGTGCGGGTTCTGTTTCAGGCGCGCTGGCATGAGCGTCAGCTTAGGCGCGCTCAAGCCGGGGCGAAAGTGTCCGCGAACTGATCGCGCAGGATGTTCTTTTGCACCTTGCCCATCGTGTTACGGGGAAGCTCGTCCATGAGGATGTATTTGCGCGGCTGCTTGAAGCGCGCGAGCTCAGAGCCTGCCAGCGCCTCAAGGCCTGCCAGATCGGGTGTTGCGCCCTTCCGTGGGACAATCACGGCCAGCACAGTTTCCCCGAAATCCGCGTGGGGCACGCCGATAACGGCGCTTTCCAACACGCCCGGGGCCTCGTCGAGCAGCAGCTCGATTTCCTTCGGGTAGATGTTGTATCCGCCTGAAATGATGAGGTCCTTGTTGCGACCAACGATCGTGACATAGCCGTCCGCGTCGACGCGCCCGAGATCGCCGGTGATGAAAAAGCCATCCTCGCGCAGCTCTGCGGCGGTCTTTTCCGGCATCTGCCAGTAGCCCTTGAAGACGTTATCCCCACGCACCTCGATCTGGCCGATCTCGCCTCGCGCCACTTCTGCGCCTGTGTCTGCATCGGTGACCTTGAGCTCGACCCCCGGCAGCGGCAGCCCGACGGTGCCCGCGCGGCGCTCACCGTCATATGGGTTCGAGGTGTTCATGTTCGTTTCGGTCATCCCGTACCGCTCAAGGATGCGGTGCCCGGTGCGCGCCTCAAAGGCGACATGGGTTTCCGCAAGGAGGGGGGCTGAGCCCGAGATGAAGAGGCGCATATGGGCAGTCGCCTCTCGCGTGAACCGCGCATCGCTCAAGAGGCGGGTGTAGAAGGTCGGCACACCCATCAAAGCCGTAGCCCGCGGCATCTGCCGGACCATCTCATCAAGGTCAAACTTGGGCATGAAGATCATGGCCCCCCCCGACAGCAGCATGATGTTCGTGGCCACAAACAGCCCGTGCGTGTGGAAAATCGGCAGAGTGTGGAGGAGGCAATCGCTCTCGGTAAAGCGCCAGTAGTCGCGGAGTGTGGCCGCGTTTGAGAGCAGGTTTTTCTGGGTGAGCATCGCCCCCTTGGAGCGGCCCGTGGTGCCTGAGGTGTAGAGGAAGGCGGCCAGATCGTCCTCGCTCCGCGCGACGGTGTCAAAATGCACGGGCTGCGTTTTGGCGCTTGAGGACAACGAGCCGCTGCCGTCGGCGTTGAGCGTTTCAACACGCGCGCCAAGACCGGCGGCGATGGGGGCAAGGGTCGGCTCTGCCGCACCATCACACACCACCATGGATGCCCCGGAATTCTCGATGAAATACGTCAGCTCCCCCGCCGTGTAGGCGGTGTTCAAAGGCAAAAAGATCACCCCGGCCTGCGCGCAGGCCGCATAGAGCATCAATGCCTCGGGCGATTTGTGGATCTGCGCCGCAAGACGGTCCCCCGGAGCAAGGCCCGCCTTGCTCAGAACATGGGCAAACTGCGCTGACCGCTCCAAAAATGCGGCATGCGTGATTGAAGACCCATCTGCAAGGTGCAGAAAAGGCGTCTCTTTTCCGGCATGTGCGCCAAAGAGCTGATCATAGAGCGGGTTCGTCATCTTTGTGCTTTCTTGTGAGCGTTTTGGCCGCCTGACTTGCCAAGTTCCGAATGTCCGGAGAGGTGGCGACGGCGTTCTGGCCGACAAATCGCTCGTGGTTTTCGGCCACGCGCGGCAGGTCATAGAGGTAGTTCACCATGGCCCCACGCGATTGCGCGAGCCCCTTTTCAGAGATGTCGGCATCGGCATGTACGGCGTGGATCTGGGCGCCGTTCCCCAGGTGAAAGCGCGCGACTGCGTCGAGCGGTTTCCCGTCATCACGCTTGG
>JBCBME010000285.1:0-4053 GCA_039822945.1 Pseudomonadota bacterium | reverse complement strand
GAAGAACCGCTTGCAGTGTCGGCGCTTGCGCAAAAGAGGGCACTGTAAGAGCCAAAAGGGTGAGGCAAACGGCGGCAATCGCGTTCACGAGACGCATGAGAAAGGGCCCGAACTTTTAGAGGGTAGAAAAGAGCGCGCCCGAAAGCGCGCTCAATGAGTGAGACGATTGTCAGATCAGTAGTTTGACTGGATCTGAACGCAGGTGGATGTCTCAGTGTTGTACATGCCGCAGCCGAGTTCTTGCCAATCAGACTTCAGAACTGCAGATTCCGGCAAGAAGTCCGTCCAAGCATCGCCCGCGACAGGCTCTGTTTGTGAGATGATGTCAAACTGGCCATCTTCCTGAATTTCACCGATCAGAACCGGCTTGGTCAGGTGGTGATTTGGCAACATGACAGCCGTGCCGCCGGTCAGGTTCGGGAATTCCTGGCCGTACATCGCGTCACGCACAGCATCCACATCCGTGGTGCCCGCAGCCTCCACGGCCTGGACCCACATGTTGAAGCCGATGTAATGCGCTTCCATCGGGTCGTTGGTGACGCGCTTCTCGTCCTTGATGAATGCCTTCCACGCTTTGATGAATGCGGCGTTCTCTGGCGTATCGACAGACTGGAAGTAGTTCCAGGCTGCAAGATGCCCCACAAGGTTCGATGTATCGATGCCGGCGAGCTCTTCTTCGCCAACGGAGAACGCAACGACGGGGATGTCATCTGCAGAGATACCTGCAGCCGCGAGCTCCTTGTAAAAGCCGATATTGGCGTCGCCGTTGATGGTGGAGATAACGCCCACCTGCTTGCCGTCCGCGCCAAGCGCTACGACGTCGGCCACGATGGTGGCCCAGTCGGAGTGACCGAAGGGCGTGTAGTTGACGAAGATGTCTTCCGCCGCGATGCCGTTGTCCTGAAGGTAGGCTTCTAGGATGTTGTTCGTCGTCCGGGGATAGACGTAGTCGGTGCCAAGCAGCGCGAACTTCTCGACGCCCAGCTCTTCGAGGAAGTAATCCGTGGCAGGGATCGCCTGCTGGTTGGGTGCGGCACCGGTGTAGAACACGTTCCGGGACGATTCCTCGCCCTCATACTGCACCGGGTAGAACATGAGGCCGTTCAGCTCTTCGAGCACGGGCAGGGCGGATTTCCGCGACACCGACGTCCAGGAGCCGAAAATCACGTCGACCTCGGAGACTGTCAGAAGCTCCCGTGCTTTCTCCGCGAACAGAGGCCAGTCAGATGCAGGGTCGACCACGACAGCTTCGATCTGGCAGCCAAGAACGCCGCCTTTCTCGTTCTGCTGAGCGATCAAGAGCTCCATCGTGTCTTTGAGCGTGGTCTCAGAGATTGCCATCGTTCCCGAGAGCGAGTGCAAAACGCCAACTTTCACAGGGTCGTCGCAGGCGAAGGCAGCGGTGGAAGCGAACACGCCGGCAGTGGCCAGGGCGCTTGCAGCGAGGGTTTTTACCATTTTGTGATCCCATGTCGGGCCGTGTGGAGCGGTGCAGATCGTGCGTCACTCAAGAGCTGATAACGCGCGCCAAGCTGCCCCCACAGCATGGTTGGTTGCGCCCCTAGGGCCACTGTCGAAACAGAGAGGCTTGCCGGGGCAATTGACGCTCGCCAGGCGAGCGCGCCCAATAAGCGGAGCCAGTGTTGCGAGCGCTACTAATTTGCTCATTGCGCAGCGTTTCTTGTGCAGGTGCCTGAATTTCAGCCGCCCAATCTGCATGGCTGCCACGAAATTAGACAGCGGCATGATGATTTGCGATCGCATCGACTTCATTGCCTGCGCAAACAGCGCCACGACACGAGCTCATGCGCCGCGTGCGCAAAGAGCCAAAACGTGTAGCGTCCCATGTGTCGGAGACTGGTGGGGAGCCCATCGTCTGATGGCCACCCGCGTTAAAGGTGACCAAACTGCCTTTAAGGATGAATGGCTCCGGCGGTAGGGATCGAACCTACGACCAATTGATTAACAGTCAACTGCTCTACCGCTGAGCTACGCCGGACCACTGGCGGGGCGTATAGCAACGGCTTTTTGGGGCGTCCAGAGGATATGAGGCTAGCTCAGGCTGAAAATTGAGGTCGTGCTCAGCGGTCCGTCTGTGCGGGCGTCACCCTCTGCGTAAAGTGCTATGAGATGGGCCAGCACGTTCCGCTCTGCAGCAGGCCAAAGGTGCGTTGGCACGTCTGTATAGACCGCACGCGTGAGCTTCGCCGCATCGCTTGGTCCCGCTGTCAGAGCTTGCCGGATCTGAGCATCGCGACCCCGACGATGTTCGAGGAGCCAAGCCATACGCGCCGCCGGATCCGAGACGGGCGCGCCATGCCCCGGATAGTGGATGCTCTCCTTACGCGCGGCGAGGCGCTCGGTACTTGCCATGAAGTGTGTCAGGTCCCCGTCAGGTGGCGAAACAAGGGTGCTGGCCCAGCCCATCACGTGATCGCCAGAGAAAAGCGCGCCGCGCCAAGCGAAGCACATATGGTTGCCAAAATGACCCGGCGTGTGGAGCGCGGTGATCTCTTCGCCGCCCAGAACCAATGTCTCGCCGTCTGTGAGCGCGCGATCGGGTGCGAAATTCGGGTCTGCGCCTTCGCTGCCGCCGATATCTCCCGTCGCCGCGATTTCATTCATCACCGCGGAGCGTCCTGCGCCCGTGGGCCCGAAAGCCAGAAGCGGCGCGCCCGTCTCCCTGGCGAGCACCGTTGCAAGTGGGGAATGATCGAGGTGGCTGTGGGTCACGAGGATCGCAGCAGGGACCTGGCCCCCCAGTGCGTGAAGCAACGTCTCTCTATGGGCCGCGTTGTCGGGGCCGGGATCGATGAGGATCGGTGCCTCGCCTTGGATGACGTAGCTATTCGTTCCCTCCGCTGTCAGAGGGGACGGGTTCGGCGCCGTGATACGAAGGAGCCCGGGGCGAAGCGCAACCGGGTATCCCGCAGCTATCCTATCGGGGGCCATGGCATTCCTCTTTTGCGCATCATACGCTTCACTCATGTTCGGCTGGCTCAAAAACTACCTACCACGTGGCATTTACGGGCGCGCAGCGCTGATCGTGGCGGTGCCGTTCCTGGCGCTGCAGGTCATCGTTTCTGCCTCGTTTATCCAGCGCCACTTCGAGGATGTCACCCGCCAAATGGTGCGGACAACCACGGTAATGCTGACTCATGTCTTTGATGAGTTGGCCGAGGATGGCTTGTCTGTCGCACAGAGTGATGTGGCGGTGCCGCTTGGCATCGCGCTGGAGCGGGCGGCAGTGGTGCCGTCGGAAAATGCGCGTGTTTGGTATGACGTGTCTGGACGTTCGGTCATCGCAAATCTTGAAACTGTCTTTGACGTGGCGGCCATAGACCTCAGCAATCGTCGTGTGGTCACCGCCTACATTCGCCAAGGCGGGGAGGTCTATCAGGTCGCCTTTCCACGGCGCTATGTTTCAGCCCGTAATCCGCACCAGCTCCTCGTTCTCATGGTCGTGGCGGGGCTCGTGATGATCGTGATCGCCTTCATTTACCTTCGCAATCAGCTGCGTCCGATCAAACGGCTTGCAGCTGCGTCAGAGGCATTCGGGCGCGGCCGAAACGAGCCCTATCACCCCTCGGGCGCCAGCGAAGTCCGCGCGGCTGGCAGCGCTTTCCTCGATATGCGCGGGCGCATTTTACGCCAGATCGAACAGAGGACCCTGATGCTGAGCGGGGTCAGCCACGACCTTCGGACACCACTGACGCGGATGCGCCTTGCGCTCTCGATGATGGAAGAGCCGGAAGCTGAGGCGCTCCGTGCGGATGTCGAGGACATGAACAGGATGATCGACGCCTTTCTCGATTTCGCCCGAGTGGGAGCAGAAGAAGACGCGGTGGCGACCGATCTCGCGGCACTGTTGCATGACAGTGTCGAGAATGCGCGGCGTGCGGGACACCAGTTAGAGGCGGAGGAGCCGTTTGCCCCGATGACGATGCCGCTTCGGGCACTTGGTCTGCGGCGCAGCGTCGACAACCTTATCTCCAACGCCGCCCGCTACGGCACACGCGTCCGCTTAGCCCTCGATGTCTTTGAGCGGTCCGT
>JBCBME010000284.1:0-4065 GCA_039822945.1 Pseudomonadota bacterium | reverse complement strand
CTTCGACCTACATCATCCTTTTCATCATCTTTGCGGCCTTCCTGCAGGCATCAAAGATGATGAAAAGGATGATGTAGGTCGAAGAGACCGCCGTCGTCGGCCCGAGGATCCCCGCGTCAGAGTAAACGTGGCCAAAGAAGCGCTGCCAGGAATAGGCGTTTTGCACCGCGAGAACGCCGGGCAAAAGATGCGCGGTGAAGGTGTAGGCCAGGAACACACCCGTGATGATCACCAGCGCGAGCCCCGCCACGCGCCGCGTCAGCTCAAGGATCAAAGCCGCCCCAGAAGTGGCCGCAAACGCCACCCCGATAGGAACAAAGGGCGTGCCGACGGAATTCCGCGCCGCCGTGCCGTAGATGGTGACCAGATAGATCGCCACTACGATCCCGCAGAGCGCGAGCACAATGTCAGAGAGCGCCACCTGCCCGCGTCCGCGCTTCTCCACCCAGCCGAGCGCGATCGCGCCGAACGTGGCGATGAGGAGGGGCGTGCCGAACCAGCGCACTTCGCTCGCAAAGGTCTCCGTCCCGGGGAAGGAGGCCCATGTCGTGAGCCCGCCCATCACCGGCAGCGTGCCCGAATTCACAATGCTCAGGAACTGCAGCGCCGTCCCGCCAGAGACAAGCGCTGAGGCCGCAAGGGCCGCCGCCACAAAGGCGGGCCAGCGCGGCGCAGGCTCGGCATTATCGGCGCGAAACGCTGTCGCCGAGAAGAGCAAAAACCCAAGCCCCAGCGCGCCGGTGATGTGCACGATGCGGAAATTCCACGTCTCCATGGGGAATTGCGGCAAGAACGCAATGTCGACGCCGGTGAGGTTCGAGATCGAAACACCGTTGAGCGCGAACATGTGAAAGGCCGCGTAAAGCGCCGAGATCGCCGCGATCAGGATGTAGGTGCGGCCCGTAAAAAGGCGGCGATTGCTCTCGACAGGTTCGTCATCAACGCCCTCGGCGAGGACGGGCTCATCATCTGTCGTGGCTTTCACGGGCTCGGTCATGGCGTGGTCCCTCCCCAGGTCCCGCTGTGGGCCCTCGGCGCGCCGCTGGGCCGTCATCGTCTTTTGTGTGGCCCGCGCCTCCCCGGCGCAGGCCGTTTTCATGTGGCCACGCCCCGGAGAGGCGTGGCCGTGACCGGGGTCAAACCAGGTGCTTAGTTGCCAAAGACCATGGCGGCGTCGATGGACGCGCCGGCATTCTCTTCAAACCACTTGGCCGCGCCGGGGTGCCACTTCAGCACGCCGTTCTTGTCCCAGTTCTCGGGCAGCGTGGAGCGAGCCGCGCGGTGGATGTTCACCATCCGCTCGTTGTCGGACATCACCACGTCCACCACAGCCTCGACAAAGGAGGCCGGCAGATCGCAGTTGGCGATGGCAAAGTTCCACATCGAGACCGAACGCGCATCCGCTTCGAGCGTCGTGTAGGTGTCGGCGGCGATGTTGAACGCGGAAACCGGGAAGGCATCCATGATCTGCGCCTGCTCTTCGGCGGTGAACTCGATGATGTTCACATCCGTCTGCACTTCGAGCTGCGAGACCGCTGGCACGGGCACGCCCGCGGCAAATGCGATCACGTCGAGAAGGCCGTCCTGCAGCTGGCCGCCGAGGTCCGTCCAGCCACCGTTGCGGCGGTCAAACTCGACACCGAGCGTCTCCATCATGCGCGGGAAATACGTGTCAGACGTCGAGCCCGCAGGGCCAAAGCCGATGCGCGCACCGGCGGGGATGTCGGCCACGCTCTCGATCCCCGAGGAGCTCAGCGCCGTCACGGAGAAGGGCGTCTGATACATCGGGAACATCGCGCAGGCATTCGTCATCTGAAGGCCGGGGGCGATCGGGTTCGTACCCTGAAGCGATTCCGCTGCCGGGCCCATCGTGGTCATGCCAAACTGTGCCTCGCCCGTGTGGACAAGCGCCATGTTCTGCATCGGGCCACCGGTGACTTCGCCGCCGCCCGTCAGGCCCAGCTCTTCAGCCACAAGGTTTGCCCAGCCGGAGCCATAGGCAAAGTAGGTGCCGCCCTGGCTGGCTGTGCCCACGGTAAAGCTCGAGGGCCAGTCGCTGCGGTCCACGTGACCGTCGGCGAAAGCAGGTGCAACAAAGGTCGCAGCGATCACCGCTGCGGTCGAAAGAGTTTTCATATGTTCCTCCCAGGATGCGGGTTCCTGACCCGCTGATTGAGTGTCCAACTTGGCGGACCGTAGCGCGCTTCTGGCGGGCGGCGAGACGTGGGGGAAGAAGAAAAGATCAAAAATCGGCCCGTTTTTGCAATTTCTTGGCGCGGCCGGGTGGATTTCGTGACGCAAGCGCTTTCAGACGGGTGGATTCCCACGCGTCGGGGCCGCGGCCTCACTCGGGTAGCAGCGCGTCGCGGGTCAATCCGTGCTTCTGCATCTTCTCGTAGAGCGTCTTCCGCGAGAGCCCGAGCGCCTCGTAGGTCTCTTTGAGCCGCCCGCCATGGGCCTGGATCGCGGCACTGATGAGCGCCTTTTCATGGGCCGCCAGCAGCTCGGGCAGCGTCTTGTCGCCCGCCTCTTCGGGTTCGGGCACAAGCCCCAGCACGTAACGCTCCGCCGCGTTGCGGATCTCGCGCACATTGCCAGGCCAGTCCCGCGCCGACATCTCGGTCAAAAGCGCGGAGGGCAGATCGGGGAGCGCGCGGCCATGGCGTGCGGCGGCCCGCGCCACAAGCTCTGTAAAGAGCGCGGGCACATCCTCGCGCCGCGCCGCGATGGGCGGCACATCGAGCGTCACGACATTCAGCCGATAGAGCAGATCGCTGCGAAACGTGCCGGCCTCCACGGCGGCCTCGAGGCTCCCTTTCGAGAGCGCCAGCACGCGGATATCGAGGACAATCGCGTCGTTCGAGCCGAGCCGCGTCACTTGCCGCCGGTCGAGCACATGGAGGAGCTTGGCCTGCAGCGGCAGCGAGAGGCTGTCGATCTCATCGAGCACAAGGATCCCGCGCTGGGCGTGCTCCATCCGGCCCACCCGCGCCCGCACCGCCCCGGGAAAGGCCCCGGCCTCGCTGCCAAAAAGCTCGCTTTCAATGAGCGCCGCAGGGAGCGCTGCGCAATTGACGTGCACGATAGGCCGCGCGGCCCGCTCGCTCGCGGCATGGAGCGCGCGCGCCACCACCTCCTTGCCGGTGCCCGTCTCGCCGGTGATCAGCACATCCGCGTCGGTCACGGCCACGGCCTGCACCCGCTTGCGGAGCGCGGTCATCGCGGCGCTGCGGCCCGTCAGCTCCGCCTCCACAGGCCCGCCCGGCGCGATCTGAGCCCGCAGCGCGCGGTTCTCCAGCTTCAGCCGCCGCCGCTCCAGCGCCCGCTCCACACTGGCCACGAGCCGCGCAGGCGTGCTGGGCTTTTCTAGAAAGTCATAGGCCCCGTCCTTCATGGAGGCGACCGCGAGATCGACATCCCCGTGCCCCGTCACGAGGATCACCGGGATATCGGGATCAAGCGCCATCACCCGCGCCAAAAGCGCCGTGCCGTCCATCCCCGGCATCCGGATATCGCTGACAACGACGCCCGGGAAATCCCGGCTGAGCGCCTCGAGCGCGGGCTCGGCGCGCTCAAAGCACCGGCAGGGCAGGTCTGCCAGGTCAAATGTCTGCGCAGCCGCGACGCGCAGATACTCCTCATCGTCGATGAAAAGAACCTCGCTCATTCCGCCACCATGGGGGCCGCGCCCGGCGCCTCGGCCGGGCGCAGGATCATCGCAAAGAGCCCGCCGCCCTCGGGGTGGTTTGCCGCCGTCAGATGCCCGCCGAAATCCTCGATGATGTTGAATGAGATCGAAAGGCCCAGCCCCATGCCCGATCCGGCCTCCTTCGTGGTGTAGAACGCATCAAACGCCTGCTCGAGCGCATCGTCGGAGAGCCCCGGGCCGCAGTCGCGCACGCTCAGCCGCACCTCCTCAGAGCCAGGCATCATGGCAATCTCGATCCGCTTCTCGGGCGCGCCTTCCATGGCGTCGAGGGCGTTCTTCATCAGATTGATCAGCACCTGCTGGAGGCGGAGCCGCCCGCCCTGAACCCAGACCTCGGCGTTTGGCGCGGCGAAATC
>JBCBME010000283.1:0-4077 GCA_039822945.1 Pseudomonadota bacterium | reverse complement strand
GGATACCTTGTAGGGACAACGCGCCTTGGGTTTAATTCTGCCGCCTATCTCACTAACACAATTGACTTTCTTGAGTTATGGGATGTCGCGTCCGGCCTCGTGAAAGGCGCGGTCTTCGGCTTCATCATCGCACTCATGGGTTGCTACTACGGCATGAACTCTGGCCGCGGCGCCCAGGGAGTGGGCACAGCCACAAAGAGCGCCGTTGTCGCTGCTTCTGTTATGATCCTGGCTGCCAACTACGTGCTCACGGAGGTCTTCTTCGCGGCATGATCGAGTTGAGGGATGTAAGAAAATCATTTGGCAATAATGCAGTACTGCGCGGTCTTAATCTAAGCGTCGCACAGGGCGAAAGCTGTGTGATCATCGGCGGCTCTGGCACTGGGAAGTCCGTCGCGTTGAAATGCATCCTTGGGCTCGTGGTGCCAGATTACGGAAGCATCAAGCTGCAAGGATCTGAAATCGCAGGAAAACAGAGCGATTTTCTGGACAGGTTTGGCATGCTTTTTCAGGGCGGTGCGCTTTTTGACAGCTTGCCCGTTTGGGAGAATGTGGGCTTTCGGCTCGCAAGGCAAATGCCGCCCGCACAGGCCAAAGAGATCGCAATAGAAAAGCTCCGCCGCGTGGGCCTCACCCCTGACGTAGCGGACCGGTTCCCGGCAGAGCTCTCCGGCGGCATGCAAAAACGCGTGGGCCTCGCACGCGCCATCGCCGCCGATCCTGAAATCATCTTCTTTGACGAACCAACGACCGGGCTAGACCCAATCATGTCTGGCGTCATCAACGATCTTATCCGCGAAATCGTGACAGAAATGGGGGCCACCGCCATTACGATCACCCACGACATGAGCTCGGTCCGTGCGATAGCGGACAAAGTGGCAATGCTCCACAACGGGATCATCCAGTGGCACGGACCCATTTCAGATCTTGACGCAACATCAGACCCTTACGTGGCACAGTTCATCAATGGGCGTGCAGAAGGGCCTATTGAGGCCGTCAGATGAGACGCGCGCTCATCGCGGCCAATCTTGCGCTTCTGGTGATCTACCCGATTGCTTGGTTTGCGCCTCTCATGCGGGCCGGTCTTCTCCCGCTTTTCGGCTTGAGCGAAGTGAGCGTCATCTCGGGTTTGCAGTCTCTCTGGAGCACGGATGTTTTTCTCGCGCTCCTCGTCACCGCGCTGGCGCTAGTGGCACCCTACCTCAAGGTGCTGGGACAAGCGCTCCTTCACTTCCGTTTGGCAGACGAAAAGATGTCACCGCTCATTGGGATCATGGGCAAGCTTGCAATGGCGGATGTGTTCCTCATTGCGATCTACATAATACTTGTCCGCGAGATCGGCGTGGGCCGGGTCGAAACCGCCTGGGGCCTCTACCTCTTTACCGCCTGCATTCTCGGCTCTATCGCGATCCATATCCTCAGTCGCCGGGAGCACCATGGCTAAGACCTCCTATTCCTGCACCGCTTGCGGCGCCGTTCACGCCACCTGGGCCGGACAGTGCAGTGCGTGCGGTGCGTGGAACACCATCCAGGAGGACAAGGGCCTGAGCACGGGACCGGGAAAGAAGACCCTCGGAAAGGCCCGCGGTCGCACCATTGAGCTGACCGATCTTGCCACCGAAGAAGCCCCGCCGCCCCGGACCGAGGCCGGCGTGGGCGAACTTGATCGCGTGCTCGGGGGGGGGCTCGTGCAGGCATCAGCCCTGCTCGTGGGCGGCGATCCTGGCATCGGGAAATCCACCCTTCTCCTCCAGGCAGCTGCCCGCTTTGCCCGCAATGGCCTCAAGGTCATCTATATCAGTGGAGAGGAAGCGGCGGCGCAGGTGCGGATGCGCGCGCAGCGGCTGGGTCTCACGGAGAGCCCGGTCATGCTCGCTTCAGAGACAAATCTGAGGGACATTCTCACCACGCTCGACGCTGAGAAACCGGATCTCGCGATCATCGATTCCATTCAGACAATGTGGGCTGACAACGTTGAGGCCGCGCCGGGTAGCGTGAGCCAGGTCCGTTCGGCGGCACACGAGCTCACGTCGTTTGCAAAGCGCAAGGGCATCGCCGTGATCATGGTGGGACACGTCACCAAAGAGGGTCAGATCGCGGGCCCGAGGGTCGTGGAGCACATGGTCGATACCGTTCTTTACTTCGAGGGCGAGCGCGGACACCAATTCCGCCTTCTGCGGGCCGTCAAGAACCGGTTTGGACCGGCCGATGAAATCGGCGTCTTTGAGATGACTGGCAAGGGCCTCACCGAGGTGAAAAACCCCTCTGCCCTCTTCCTGTCGCAGCGGGGTGCCCCAACGCCGGGCTCGGTTGTCTTTGCGGGGATCGAGGGCACACGGCCCGTCCTTTGCGAAATCCAGGCGCTCGTGGCGCCCTCACCGCATTCCCAGCCCAGGCGGAGCGTCGTGGGCTGGGACGGCTCCCGCCTTGCCATGATACTTGCCGTGCTCGAAGCGCGGTGCGGCGTCCCCTTCACCGGTCTGGATGTCTATCTCAATGTCGCGGGCGGCATGCGGATTTCGGAGCCTGGCGCGGATCTCGCTGTCGCGGCTGCGCTTGTCAGCGCCCGGGAGGACGCGAGCCTTCCGGAAGAAACCGTCATCTTCGGCGAAATCTCTCTCTCGGGGGCGCTGCGTCCCGTCTCGCAAGCGGAGAATCGGTTGAAAGAAGCTCAGAAACTTGGTTTCACCGCCGCCGTTGTGCCGCCGCTTTCGAAGCGGACCGCGCATACAGGTGTTGAGCTCAAGCAGATGCCAGATCTGGCGAGCTTCGTCGCAGATGTTTTTGGGGCAGTATCCCCTGCAAGGGACGGTTGAATGGACGGCTTTACGCTCATTGACGGCATTGTCGGCGCGCTCATCGTGATGTCAGCACTGCTTGCTTACTCGCGCGGTCTGTTACGCGAGGTCTTGGCGATTGGTGGCTGGGTTCTGGCGGCCGTGCTCGGATTTGTCTTTGTGGATCAGGCGCAGCCGCTGGTGCGTCAGATCCCCTATCTCGGAGACTTTCTGGGCGACAGTTGCGAGCTTTCTGTTGTGGCGTCTTTCGGCGTCGTCTTCATCTTGGCGCTGGTGATCGTGTCGATCTTTACGCCGCTGTTGAGCACTCTGGTGCAACGGTCGGTTCTGGGCGCGCCGGATCAGGCGCTTGGGTTTCTCTTTGGTGTGGCGCGCGGCGTGCTGCTCGTTGCGATCGCGTTCTTCATCTACGACACCGTCATCACCACGCAGAACATCGAGATGATCGATCAGTCACGCTCTGCGGCCGTCTTCGGCAGGTTCACCGACAACATCCAGGACCGCGACCCGGAGGCGTTTCTTGGCTGGGTGACAACACAGTACGAGCTGCTGCTCTCAAGCTGCGCGTCCTAAGTCGCACTACGCGCCAGAGGCCAGGCGCTCCCTGTTCCACGCGCTTGGCGCCTCGGCTTCCATTTTCTCGGTTACGCGCTCTGACGCGTCGAGATCGCTGAGGTAGTCCGCGCTGACGGAGCCCGTCACGTAGTGACCGTCAAAGCAGGAGCAGTCAAAACTCGTGATCTCAGGATTGCCTTCCCGGGCGGCCCAAATCAGGTCATCGAGCTTTTGGTAGATCAGAGCATCACAGCCAAGCTCGTCGCGGATTTCATCGACCGTGCGGCCATCAGCGATGAGCTCACGCTTGGTGGGCATGTCGATGCCATAGACATTGGGGAACTTCACCGGGGGCGAGGCCGACGCGACATAGACCTTTCGCGCCCCTGCCTCTCGGCACATATCCACGATCTTGCGAATGGTGTTTCCGCGCACGATGGAGTCGTCGATCAAAAGGACATTCTTGTCCTTGAATTCGAGCGGGATCGCGTTGAGCTTGCGCCGGACAGAGCGCTGTCGCTGCTCCTGCCCCGGCATGATGAAGGTGCGGCCCACGTAGCGATTTTTCACCAAACCTTCGCGGTAGGTGATGCCAGTGGCATTCGCGACCGCAAGCGCAACAGGGCGCGCGGAATCCGGCACCGGGATGATCGCGTCGATCTCTAGCCCGGCTTCGGCGATCTGGGTGGCGAGAGTCTCCCCCATGCGGATCGATCCGCATGGG
>JBCBME010000282.1:0-4096 GCA_039822945.1 Pseudomonadota bacterium | reverse complement strand
AGAAAAAAGCAGCTCTGCGAAAAAAAATGTCCTGAGATGTCGATTGGGCCGCGCGGCGTGCGTCGTGGGGGTGAAGGCAGACAAAAGGCTGCCTCGCAACAAACTCCAGAGAGGGAACTCCAATGACCATCGTTTACACCATCCTCGCCGCAATCGCCGCAATCGCTCATCTCACCCTTCTTCTGCCGCGCAAGGCCGTCGTGACGCGCACCGCCGACATGGATCTGACGCCGGATCAGGTGGTGGCCTGCATCAGCTCCACCGAGGGCTTTCAGGCCTTCAACCCCTACAAGGCCACCGATCCTGACCTGAAGATCACGCCCTTCGGCCCTGCCGCTGGCGTCGGCGCAGGCTTCCGCTTTGAGGGCAAGGAAGGCAAAGGCACGCAGACCATCGTGGCCGTCGACGAAAAGAGCGTCACCTACCAGATCGATCTCGGTGCGATGGGCAAGCCTGTGCAGATCATCTCAGCAGCGCCCCACGGCGCGGGCGCCCGGGTGACATGGACGGTCACCTCCGATCTCGGCTACAACCCGATCTTCCGCGTGGTGGGCCTCTTCATGGACCGCATGCTGGGCCAGACCTACGAACTCGGCCTCGAGCGACTGAAGGCCGCCGCCTAAAACGCCCAAGCCGCGCAAAAGGGCCCCTCCTTGGACGGGGCCCTTTTTGCTGCGCGCATCGCGACGCGAAACCGACAAAGGTGCCTCGAGAGAGAGAAAGCCCAGCGTGTGATCAAGCGTGTTGGATCAAGGGCATGTCGTCCCTATAGGGTGATGGGATGAAAGGCATTCCGGCCACCACTTTGAAATTCCTCGCCGTTTGCGGCTCGGTCACGATTGTCACCGGGATCGTGGGGTGGTCCCGGATCTACGGCCCGGATCCGGATCGCGATGTCTGGGACGTCCTTTACCACACAGCGCTCGCGTTTGTGGGCGACGGCAGCTTTATCGCCGCAAGCGATAAGGCACAGCACGACACCTGGATCCGGGTGTCGCGCATGGCCGGCCTCCTGACCCTGCTTTCCGCGCTCGCGACCGTTCTCATCGCGCTGCTGAGTGACCGGGTGGCGCGGATGCGGGTGCGCTCCTTGTCGGGCCACACGGTGGTCGTCGGCGTGTCGCAGTTCGCGCTCGATCTGGTGGGCAAGACGGGCACGCTTGTCCTGCTCGATGACGACGCAACGCTTGAGACGCTCGGGCGCCAGCCCCGGTCCGGTCGCACCACGATGGTGCCCGTCTCCCTGGGCGAAATGGCGCGGATCGACCCCCTTATCGGGACACCAAGCGAGGTGATCTTTGGCTCCCCCGACACAACGCTCAACGTCGCCCGGGCGCGAAGCTGGTTGGCCGCCCGCCCCTCATTCTCGCAGTCGCTCAAGATCCGGATCGAGGATAACACCGTCGCGCGCGATCTCGAATTTCTCTCTGACGCGTTCCGCCGGGCCAAGGTCGTGTCGCGGTCAGAATTCGTGGCCCGCGCGCTTGTGACCACGGTTGCGCCAGCACACCTGGCGGCGTTTCGGGGGCAGGACCGTGTGCATTTCGCCCTGGTGGGATGCGGCAAGACCAACCTGGCGATCGCCGAGGAGATCATCCTGCGCGGCCATCACCGCGCGCTGGGCGCGCCAAAGGTGACCTTCATCGATGAAGAAATCTCCGCAGCCAAGCGCCGCATTCGCACGGAGCGGCCGGATCTTCTCAATCCCGATCTTTCAAAAAGCGGTGTGGACATCGCTTTCCTCGAGATGAACGCGCTCGAGTGCTGTTCAGCCCACTGCGCCACAACCCTGCTCGACGCCGAGCGCGCCTGCTCTTTCACGGGCGTTGTCGTCTCCGCGGGGCCAGAGGCCAACAACCTCGCGATCGCCATGCGCCTGCGCCAGCTGCAGGTGGAACGGCTCTGTATGAAGGCGCCAATCTTTGCCCGCTCCGACAGTGAAACGATGGCCGCGGGCCCGGTGCGCGATCTTACGAGCGGCGTTGTGCCCTTTGGCGGGCGCGCCCTCGCCGAAAGCGACCACGAGCTTGAGCGCCTGCACGAGGACTTGGCCGAGGCGATCCACAATCGCTGGCGGGCCTCCCCGGATGTCGAACGCACCAAGGAAAATGAGTGGGGTGAGATGAGCGCGGGAGCACGCCGCGCCAGCTACCGCGCCGCGCTCTCAGCCATCGAGATGTTCTATGAGGCCGGTTTCGTGCCGCCCCTTGGTGATCCGCTCGCGGGCCTGCGGCTTGAGCCGAGCCAGGCCAATGCCTTCTTGGGCGACAGCCCGCGCAAGATGGCGCTCTCACGGACCGAGCATGAGAGATGGTGCGCCGAGCGCAGGCTCGAGGGTTACGTAACCGCGCCCCAGGGTGTCCGCGACAACGAGAAAAAGTATCACGATCTGCTCGTGGACTACGACACGCTCCTTGCCCAGAAGGATCCCATTCAGATCCAGAAGGATGTCGAAAACGTCGAGCAGGCCTTTGAGCGTGGGATCAAGGCGCAGGCCGCGCATCCGCATCGCCCGTTTTGGCGCAAGTCTCTCAGGGTTGGGGTGATGGGTCCGCTGTCGGTAGACGCAACCGCATGCGTCAAGGCCGTGAACGAAGCTCTCAGCAAGCTCCTCGACGACGCATCAGAGCGCGCCGCCATGGATCTGGAGATCCTGACGCCGAATGCGCCCGGCTTTGATCGCGTTGCAGCGACTGCGCTCGCCTCGGCGTGGCTCGAAAAGACGAAACGGCCATGCCGAATTCTCACCGTCAACGCCGCGCGCTTGCCGACCGTGGATACCTTTGCCCTCGAACATGTGGCGCGGGATGAAAGCTCGGCCGCGCCCCTAGCCGCAGACTTTGCCGCTCAAACGAAGGCGCTCAGGGAGCTCGCAGAGGCAGGCCACAAGATCACGACGCTCGACCTTCGCCCGCCCGGCCTCTCCGATCAGGACTTGCGAAACGATCCGGCGCTTTATGACGAGGTCCTGCTGGCCGCGCAGACGGTCATCCTCAGGCAGGCCGACCTCATGATTTTCGACACGAATGGGGGCCGCGCAGGGTGGACCGTCCGCGCCCATGAGGCTTGGGCCAAGATGGGCAAGACAGGGGCCGTGGTCCTGAGCTGAGCCACCCGCCATTGAGAGCGGCGCCTGAAGCAAACCGCCTATAAAGGCATCGCTCCTTCTGACGCAGCGCCCAACGAGGCGTCCATTTTCTCGTTTTTTGGGCCGATACCTGCCGGATTTCTGGGCACTTGGCCTGATCGCGCCGCCTTTCGCCTTGCATCTGGGCAAGGATTGCGAAGTCATGGCGGCGTGCGCGTTTCCAAGCGCCAGGGCCAGTCTAGGTCACACAGGAACAAATTCGGTCCGGAGCTGCTTCACAGACCGACAAAAGACAACCAACGGGAAAGGACTTCACCCATGATCAAGACCACTGTTCAGAGCTTCGCTTTGGCGGCAACGGTCGGTGTCGGCGGCGTCACAGCCGCCTCGGCGCAGGACCTCGTGCTCGGTATGCCCAACTGGCCGTCGGGTGTGGCGACCTCGCACATCCTCGCTCAGATCATCGAGACGAACTTCGGCCTCGACGTGGAACTGCAGAGCGGCACCAACCCCATCATCTTTGAGGCGATGGATGCAGGCTCCATGCATGTGCACCCCGAGGTCTGGATGCCCAACCAGCAGAACCTCCACGACACCTACGTGCAGGAGCGCGGCTCGGTCGTCATGAACGACAACCCCGTGCAGGCCGTTCAGGGCATGTGCGTGCCCACCTACATCGCCGAAGAGTACGACATCAAATCCATCGAGGATCTCACCGATCCCGAGAAGATGGCGATCTTTGACACCGACGGCGACGGCACCCCGCAGGTCTGGATCGGCGCCCCCGGCTGGGCCTCCACCGTCATCGAGCGCATCCGCGCCCGCTCTTACGGCTATGACGCTGTCATGGACCTCGAGGAATATGACGGCACCGTCGCTTGGGGTGCGCTTGGCGCGGCCATCGAGGCCAACGAGCCCTGGATCGGCTTCTGCTATGAGCCTCACTTCATCTTTGTGGCCTACGACCTGACGTATCTCGAAGAGCCCGCGCATGACCCGGACACCTGG
>JBCBME010000281.1:0-4101 GCA_039822945.1 Pseudomonadota bacterium | reverse complement strand
CGCTTGCGTCCGGGACGCCGGCGCAGACCACGCTGACCCCGGGCGAAATGCGGGGGGCCATGATGGCCTCCTGGGAAGCGGGCAATTTCGATCAGGCCGTGGCGATTGCCGACGCGCTCCTTTTGCGGGATCCGCGCGATTACCTCCCCAACCAGATGCGCGCCCGCGCGGCGCTGAGCGCGAACGATTTCGACACCGCCACGTTTTATGCCCGCCGCGCCTGGCGTGTGGCCTCAAGCAATGTCCAGAGGTTCGAGGCCGCGCGCGTGATGGCCAACACGCTCTTTCGGCAGGGTCGGATCACCTCGGCCCAGCTTTGGCTCAGGCGCACGCTTCAGCTCGCCCCGACGCCGGAGCTGCGCGACCGGACAGCGCAGGAATTCGAGGCCGTGCGCGAGGCGAACCCGCTGCGCATGGATTTCCGCTTTTCCGCGCGGCGCAGCGACAACGTCAATAACGGCGCGGAGCCCGGCGAGTTCACCATCTCCTTTTTCGGCATCCCGCTTGAGCTGCCCATCACGGGCTCGGCGCTCGCGCTTTCGGGCCGCGAGCTCACCTACGGGGCCACGATCGAGCGACGTATGAAGCTGCAACGCGGCGTGCGGACCTTCTATGCACGCTTTGACGGGCGCGATGTCGTCTTGTCTCCCGCGGCCATGGAAATGGCCCCCGACGCAGAAAACAGCGATTATGCTCTGCGCGAGCTCACCTTTGGCACCTCGAGTGTCGAGACGAACGCACAGGGGCAGCTGCGCACGGATATCAGCATCGAGCGAAGCTGGTATGGCGGGGAGCCGCTGGCCAATGAGGCGGCCGTGCGCTGGGCCTACACGCCCCGGCCCCGGAGCCGGACCCTTGCCTTCACCTACCGCACGGGGCTGTCCCACAGTTTCCGGCTCGACAATGACGCCCGCTCTGGCAGCACGTTGAGCGCGGGGCTCGGCATCGCCCAGAGCGGTTCTCCCGGTGATTTTTCCTACGACTTGGAAGTCACCAACACGATCTCGGACAGCTCGACCGTCGACCGCGCGCGCCTCAATCTCGGGATCGGCTATTCGCCGCGCGAGCTCGTGTACGGGACCGAACTCACCACCAGGCTGACGCTGTCCCACACCGATTTCCACAAGCCCTTCGGCGGCTTTGGGACCGACCGGCAGGATGTGAGCGCGCGCGCCTCGATGTCGCTGCAGCTCCTCGAGCTTGATTACTTTGGCTTCTCGCCCGTCGTTGACCTAACGGCCGAGCGCACCACCTCGACGATATCACTCTACGAAACGCGCAGCATCGGTCTCAGCATCGGGATCAAATCCTCGTTCTGAGGGCGCGCTGCCAAGGAAAGACCCCATGCACGTCAAATATCTCCACACCATGGTCCGCGTGAAGGACCTCGACGCCTCCATCGCCTTCTACAAGCTTCTGGGTCTCGAAGAGACGCGCCGCAATGAGAGCGAAGGGGGCCGCTTCACGCTCGTCTTCATGTCTCCGCCGGGGCAGCCCGAATGCCCGGTGGAGCTGACCTATAACTGGGATGGGGATGACGGCCTGCCGTCCGACAGCCGCCATTTCGGTCATCTGGCCTATGCGGTGGAAGATATCTACGCGATGTGCGCCCATCTGGAGGCCAATGGCGTGACAATTAACCGGCCGCCGCGCGACGGGCGGATGGCGTTCGTGCGCTCACCCGATAATGTGTCTGTGGAGCTACTTCAGATGGGCGACGCGCTGCCGTCGCAGGAGCCATGGGCGAGCATGGGAAATACGGGCCACTGGTAGGGCGCGCGGCGGCGCTCGCTCTCGCTTTCTTAGTAGGGGCGAGCGCAGCACTGGCGCAGGCACCGTGCCGGCAGGCGCTCGCGCTCGGGCTCGATGTTTCGGCGTCCGTCGACAGCTCCGAGTACCGGCTGCAAATGGAGGGGCTTGCGCGCGCGCTCGAAGCCCCGGAGGTCAGCGCGCGCATCCTCGAGATGCCCGCCGCCCCCATCACGCTCTACGTCTTTGAATGGAGCGGGCCCGGACGCCAGCGCACGATTTTGCCCTGGACCATCCTCACCAACGAGACGGTCCTCGCGGAGGCCGCGCTGCGCATCGCGCTTCACCAGCGCGATCCCCTCGGGGACACGGTGGACCAATCCACCGCCATCGCGCCCGCCATCGCCCACGGGCTGGCGGAGATCCTGACACAGGCGCAGTGCTGGAAACGGACGCTCGATATCTCAGGCGACGGGCGCCACAACACCGGGGGCGACCCGCGCGCGCAACGCCCTGCCCTCGACAGCGCCGCCGTCACCGTCAATGGCCTCGTCATCGGCGTGGACAACCCGCGCGGGGGCGACATCCGCCAGCTCGAGATCGGAGAGCTCAGCTCCTACTACAACACCGTCGTCATCCACGGCCCCGATGCCTTCGTGGAGACAGCCCTCGGCTTTGCGGATTTCGAACGCGCCATGCGGCGCAAACTCCTGCGAGAGCTCGAAGCCCCGGTCTTCGGACTTATGGACGACGGCTAACCGACGCACACGCGCCCGCCAAAAACCCGCGCCCTTTCTTCTGTCCAAAAATACTTCGGGGAGCGCGAGGGGCTGGCCCCTCGCTTACGCTCTCGAGGCTAGTAGATGTAGCGGATCTGGTCGGACCAGTAGCGCTCCACACGGCGCAGGGAGGAGTTGATATCCTCGATCCCGCCATCGCCCAGAACACCCGTATTCTGCAGCCCGTCCGCGTGACGCGAGAAAAGCTCTGCCACCACGTCGCGCACGGCACGGCCCTGATCGGTGAGCTTCACGCGCACCGAGCGGCGATCGATCTCGCAGCGCTGGTGGTGCATGTAACCCATCTCCACGAGCTTCTTGAGGTTGTAGCTCACGTTCGAGCCCTGGTAGTAGCCACGGGTCTTAAGCTCACCCGCGGTGACCTCGTTATCCCCGATATTGAAGAGCAGCAGCGCCTGCACGGCATTGATTTCCAGCACGCCCACGCGCTCGAACTCGTCTTTGATGACGTCGAGCAGCAGCCGGTGCAGCCGCTCCACCAGGGCCAGGGATTCAAGGTAGCTCGCGATAAAACCGCCCGACTGACCCTGACCGATCATTGAATGAATACTCATGCGCGCCTCCACAATCGCTGGTGGGGCAGGGTCTGACGCACAATCCCAAATAAGACGTTAAGTTAGGTGAGATACGTCCCGAAGTTCATTAAATTGCGCCGCAATCTCCTTAACGAGGGCCGCGTGTTCGGGCGGGGGCGGCGTCTGACCGATGATCCAGGGGTAGATATCGAGATCGGCCTCATCGAGCAGCGCCTCGTAGGCGTCGAGGGCCGCGCCCTCCATCTGCCCCAGATGCGCGCCCGCATAGGCCGTCAGGATCACGTCCATCTCCTTGATGCCGCGGCGGATCGAGCGCATGTAAAGCCGCTTTCTGCGCGTCTCAAGCGTTTCACTCATGGCCCAGTCGTGCCTCCATCCGTGCCAGCATCTCCATCGCCTCGGCGAGCTTCCCGCGCAAGGCCGCAACTTCGGCGCGCGACACCTCCGCAGCTGCACCGCTCTCCATATGGTCGGCCCCCTGCCCCGTCAGCAGCCATTTGAGCGAGACGTTCAAAAGCCCCGACAAAAGCGTGAGCCGATTGGCGCGGGGCTCGGCCAGATCATCTTCCCAGCGCTTGAGCGTCGAAAGCTTGACGCCGAGCTTTTTGGCCAGCGCCTGCTCGCTCAACCCCGCCGCTTCCCGCGCCCAGGTGAGCCGGTCTCCCAGGGTCGCTTTGTCCTCGTGATACCAGTCGGCGGTGACGGCGGTGTCGTCGGTCATGGGTTGCGCCTTTTGCAGGGGTTGGGCATCCATCGTTGTAAAGCGATTGGGCCGAGACTTCCACCGGAGTATCCGTATGACTTTCCTTGCAAATTCTCTGGAGCGTGTGGCGCCGTCGGCCACGATCGCGATGTCGACGCGCGCCATGGAGCTGCGCGCGGAGGGGCGCGACGTGATCTCCCTCTCTGCAGGCGAGCCGGACTTTGCCACCCCCGCCAACATCGCAAAGGCGGGCCAAACCGCCATCGAGGAAGGCCGCGGCCGCTACACGCCGCCCGATGGCATACCTGAGCTG
>JBCBME010000280.1:0-4112 GCA_039822945.1 Pseudomonadota bacterium | reverse complement strand
TGCGAGCCGTAGAGCACGGTGAGCGTCGCTGGCGCGGCCTCGACGGGTGTCGCAGGGGCCTGCGCGCCATTGGCCGCCGCTGCGAAATAGCCCGACACCCAGGCCTGCTGCATGGGGGAGAGCCCCACCATCAACGCCTCGAGCGAGGTCATCTGCTGGTCATTCAAGGGCGCCATGGGGCCCGGAATCTCTTTCAAAAACATGGGGCTGCCTTCTTCAGGTGTGGAGACCGCATTCCCGGAAATGGCCGTGGAAGCGGGTGTCTTCCTCGCGCATGCCGGGTGCGAATTTGGTGGTGGTATGGGTGTCGCCCACGCTGACATAGCCCTCTTCCCAGAGCGGGTGGTAGGGCAGATCATGGGCCTTGAGGTAGTGGTGCACATCCCGGTTCGACCAATCGAGGATCGGGTGGATGCGGGTGCGCCCGTCCTTCTCCTCCACGATCTGTCGGTTGGCGCGCTCATCTGATTGCGCCCGGCGGATCCCGGAAAACCACGTGCCCGCGCCGAGCCGCGCGAGCGCACGCTCCATCGGCTCCACCTTGGCGATGCGATTGTAGGCGCGGATGCCATCGGGGCCTTGTTCCCAGAGCGGGCCGTGGCGCACCTCGAACCACGCGGGGCTCGTATCTGCGCGCGTCACGTGGAGGTTGAGCCCCAGCCTCTCCGTCAGCTCATCGATAAACCGGTAGGTCTCCGGGAAGAGGTAGCCAGTATCGACGAGGATCACGGGGATTGTAGGCTCCGCCCGCGTCACCATGTGGAGCAGCACCGCCGACTGGATCCCGAACGAGGAACTGAGCACATGAGCGCCCGGCGCCTGCGCTAGCCCCCATGCGATCCGCTCCTGCGCTGTCTTGGCCTCAAGGCTCATGCGTGGAAGTCCGTCTTGGAGACTTTCACTTCCGCCACGACACCCGTGCGGATGACGTAGTCGCCAAAGCCCTCGCCTGCTGCGCGCTCCTTGGCCCAGAGCCCGACGAGGCGGTCGAGCTCTTCGAGGATTGTCGCGGCATCCTTGTTCTCGAGGTGGAGCTTGGGGATGCGCGTGCCCACGACATTGCCGCCGAGATGGAGGTTGTATTTGCCCGGCCCCTTGCCCACGAGCCCGGCCTCAGCGAGCATCGCGCGCCCGCAGCCATTGGGGCAGCCCACGACGCGCAGGATGATGCTGTCATCGGGGATACCGTGCTTGGCCAGGATCCCCTCGACCGCGCCCACGAG
The DNA here is from genome assembly GCA_039822945.1 of Pseudomonadota bacterium. Classification (GTDB taxonomy): domain Bacteria; phylum Pseudomonadota; class Alphaproteobacteria; order Rhodobacterales; family Rhodobacteraceae; genus Shimia_B. The sequence continues at coordinate 2,889 of JBCBME010000280.1, read as the reverse complement.
CTCAGGCAGGAAACGCTCCGCCTCTGCCATAGCGAGCGGGCATGTGGGCAGAGCCACACAGGCCATGGAGTTTTTCAACTGCGGCGTGTCGAGGTCGCTCAGGAGGCCGTGCGCGCGGGCGATCTCTTCAATCTCCCCGCGATCCTCGGGCGCTACACCGGCGATGATGAGGTTCTGGTTGGCCGTCATCCTGAAATCCCCCTTGTGGATTTCAGCGATCTTGCGGAGGCCGGTCTTGAGCTTGGCGCCCGGCAGATCCTTGATGCGGCCCGACAGGATGTAGAGCGTCAGGTGGTGCTTGCCGTCGACGCCCTCGACCCAGCCAAACCGGTCCCCCCGGGACGTGAACTCGTAGGGGCGCGAGGGGGCAAAGGTCACGCCGGCGCGCGCCTCCACCTCGGCCTTGAACGTGTCGATGCCGACGCGGTCGAGCGTGTATTTCGTCTTTGCGTTCTTACGGTTGACCCGGTTGCCCCAGTCGCGCTGGACGCTCACGACATGCTCGGCGATCTTCAGCGTGTGCTCGAGTGGGATGAAACCGAAGTCGTCAGCCTTCCTCGGATAGGTGCCGGTGTCGCCATGGGTCATGGCGAGCCCGCCGCCCACAAGCACGTTCCATCCCACGAGCTTTCCGTTCTCCGCGATGGCGACGAAATTGAGGTCGTTGGCGTGGACATCCACCTCGTTGTTGGGCGGAACGCTCACCGTCGTTTTGAATTTCCGCGGCAGATATGTCTCGCCCAGGATGGGCTCCTCGGTCGTCTTCTGCTTCTCCCCGTCGAGCCAGATCTCGGCATAGGCTTTCGTATTGGGCAGCAGATGCTCGGAGATCCGCTTTGACCACTCATAGGCCTCGGCATGGAGTTCGGATTCCACCGGGTTCGTGGTGCAGAGCACGTTGCGGTTCACGTCGCCCGCCGTCGCGATGGAATCAATGCCGGCAGCGTTGATCACCTTGTGCATGTCCTTGATGTGCGGCTTCAGCACCCCGTGAAACTGAAACGTCTGGCGCGTGGTGAGACGCACGGAGCCGTACATCGTGTGCTCTTCGGCGAACTTCTCGATGGTCAGCCACTGGTCGGGTGTGATGATCCCGCCGGGCATCCGCGCGCGCAGCATCACATTGTGGAGCGGCTCGAGCTTTTGGGCCGTACGCTCCGCGCGGATATCCCGGTCATCCTGCTGGTACATCCCGTGGAAGCGGATGAGCTGGAAATTGTCGGGCGTGAAGCCACCGGTGATGGGATCCTCGAGGTCCTCGGCGATGGTGCCGCGCAGGAAATTCGAGGCCTTCTTCATACGCTCGTTATCGGCGAGCTTACCCTCGACAACGTGCGGAGATTTGGGGTCATCAAGCATGGCGGGCCTCCTGAAGGCTGTGCTGTGCGGTTCGCGGCGCGAGGCCGGTAAAGAGGATGGCGGGCGCCTGCTCTTCAGTGTGCTGTGGCAGGTCGGCAAGCGTGGTGGGGACGATGCGCTGATCCGCGCGGGAGGCGTTGTAGACCACCGTCATCGGCAGGGTGGCAGGTGCGCCATGCATGAGCATACGGCCCTGGATAAACCGCGCCGCGTGACGCCCCATATAGATGGCCGACACGGCGCCCTCCTCCGTCAGGCCGCGCCAATCCTGCTCGGCAAAGCCCTTGAGATCGTGACCGGTGAGAAACTGGATCGCAGAATTGCGGCCACGGCGGGTCAGGCTCACACCCATGCTGGCGGCAGCCGCCGCGGCAGAGGTGATACCCGGGATGATGTGATAGGCGACCCCGGCGTCTTCCAACGCGTCGATCTCTTCGTCGAGGCGGCCAAAGACGCCGCTATCCCCGGATTTCAGGCGCACAACACGCGCAGACGCGCCGTGCTCGAGGAGAAGCGCGTTGATGTCATCCTGCGCCCAGGCCGGGCCAAAGCCGGTTTTGGCGACGCTTATGATCTCCGCTTCGCGCCGGGCGAGCTCTAGGATCTCGGGCGTCACGAGGCCGTCGTGAATGACGACATCTGCGGTGTGGAGCGCTTTGCGCGCCTTCAGCGTCAAAAGCTCGGGGTCGCCCGGGCCCGCGCCGATGAAGGTCACGTGGCCCTCGGCATCGCGCTCATTGACGTGACGGGTCAGGAGATCGCTCAGCGCGGCCTCGATGGAGCTTTGGCCCGCAGCCTTCGGCCCCACGTCAAAGTAGTACTCGGACCAGAATGCGCGGCGGCGCGGGCCCTGTGGGATGATCTCGGCGGCGTCACGGAAACCCTGCCCGACCCGGGCCAGCTGGCCCGTTGCGGCGGGCAGCATCTCTTCCATCTCGGCCTTGATCTTGCGCGCGAGGACGGGAGCGGCGCCCTCAGTCCCGATGGCAACGGTGACGGGGTCGCGGTCCACGATGGCGGGCGTGATGAAGTCGGAGGCATCAAGGTTGTCGACCACGAGGGTTTTGACCCCCGCGCGGCGGCCGATCTCAGCCGTCTCCAGATCGGCCCACTCATCATCCAGCGCCGCATAGAGGAGGAGCGCGCCCTGCACTTCCCCGATGGCAGGCAACCGCCGTGTGAGCGTGAGCTTGCCCTCCGTGGCCCAACCCTCCACGAGCGCCTCGGGCTCGGGCGCGAAGACATCGATCTGCGCTTCGGTCTTCATCAGCAGGCGCAGCTTTGCCGCCGCGCACTCGCCTCCGCCGACCACGACGATACGCGTGTCCCTCGTGTCGACGAAAATCGGAAAATGCCGCATCGCTGCCTCCTGTGCTGCAAGGAAGAGAAATGGAACAAAATTTCATTTTGAGGAAGGCTCAGAACAATTTAGGGAACATCTTCCCACCCATTTGCCTTCAGGCTGACCCTGTTCCGCAGACCGGCAGAGATGAGACCGTGCGTTTTGCCGAAGCGTCGGGATCAAAACAG
>JBCBME010000279.1:0-4128 GCA_039822945.1 Pseudomonadota bacterium | reverse complement strand
GGCGTGACGCCCGCCATGGCAGCGATCTTGTCCACCCAGGCGCCCGCGGCGTTGCACAGAAGCGGCGCCTCGAAGTTGCCTTTCACCGTTTGCACCACCCAGCCCCGCGCGCCCTTTTCGATACCGCTCACGGTGGCATTGGGCTGCACCTGCCCGCCATGGGCACGGATCTCGCGCGCGAAATGCTGGATCAGGCGATCGGTGTCGATGTCCCAGGCCTCGGCATGGTAGCCCGCGCGCGCCACGCGCTCCGGGTTGAGGATGGGCACTTTCGCGCGGGCCTCCTGAGCGGAGATCTCTTCCATCTTCATCTGCGCGAGGTCGGACTCAAAATCGCCGGGATCCGCGCTGTCGAGAAGGAGGAGGCCGCGCGGGCTCAAAAGATCGCCGCCGCCCAACGTAAAGTGCTCGTTCTTTGATGCCTCGTTGAGCGCCACGGTGGAGGGCAACCCGTAGGTTTCCTCAAAAAGCGCCGCCGAGCGCCCGGAGGCGTGGTAGCCCAAAAGCGGCTCTGCCTCGAGGAGGAGCACCTCCATCTCAGGCGCCAGCCGCGCGCCGAGCGACACGCCTGCAATGCCGCCGCCGATGATGATGACGTCTGCCACGCCCACCTCCCTCGTCTTTCTGGGGAGAGTGTCAGGAGCACGCACCGGTTGAAAGGGTCTGATCGCCCCGACCGTGCGGATTTCGGCCATCACCGCGCCGTCCCCGCTTCACCTTCCCCAAAATACTCCCGCCGGAGGCATGCCTTGCCGGCAAAAGGCGCGGGCACAAAAAAAGCGCCCGGCGGGTGCCGCCGGGCGCTCTTAGCATCGGATCGGGTCAGATCAGTTGGGGATCTCGCCCGTGAGCCCTTCGATGTAGAAGCTCATGCCTGCGAGCGCGCCGTCATCGGCCACTTCGCCCTCGGCGAGCCAGACAGTGCCGTCAGCGCGGTTGATGGGCCCGGTGAACGGGTGGTACTCGCCCGACGCGATGGAGGCGATCATCGCCTCGGCTTCCGCCTTGATGTCGGCAGGCACGGCATCGGTGATCTCACCGATTTCCACCATGCCGGTATCCATGCCGTCCCACGTGTCGACCTGCTCCCAGGTCCCGTCAATGACGGCCTGCGTGCGCGCGATGTAGTAGGGTGCCCAGTTGTCGATGATGGAGCTCACACGCGGCGAGGGCTTGAAGGCCGCCATGTCGGACGCCTGACCAAAGCCGATCACGCCCCCGGCCTCCTGCGCGGCGGCAAGCGGCGCGGTGGAGTCGGTGTGGGACAGGATCACGTCCGCCCCCTGGTCGATCAGCGCGCGGGCGGCATCGGCCTCCTTGGCGGGGTCAAACCAGGTGAAGACCCAGATCACGTTGAACTCCACATCCGGGTTCACGCGGGCCGCGTGAAGGTAGGCGGAGTTGATGCCGCGGATCACTTCCGGGATCGGGAAGGAGGCGATGTAGCCGATCTTGTTCGACGTCGTCATCTTGCCCGCGATGTGGCCCTGCACAGCGCGGCCCTCGTAGAACCGGGCAGAGTAGGTGGAGACGTTCGGATGCTCACGCTTGTAGCCCGTGGCATGCTCGAACTTGACGTCCGGAAAGCGCGCGGCGACGTTGTTGGTTGGATCCATGTAGCCAAACGAGGTGGTGAAGATCAGGTCCGCGCCCTGCAAGGCCATCTCCGTCATGACGCGCTCGGCATCCGCGCCTTCAGGCACGTTTTCGACGAAAACGGTTTCGACTGCGTCGCCGAAATGCTCTTCCACCTTCAGGCGGCTTTCGTTGTGTTCAAATGTCCAGCCGCCGTCACCGATGGAGCCCACATAGACAAAGCCCACCTTGGTGGGATCGTCCTGGGCAAATGCGGGGCCCGCAGCAGCGAGGGCCAGAGCAGCAAGTAGCGATTTGAGGTGCATTCATTTTCCCCTGTTGGTGCCCGCTCCCGTGCGGGCGATTAAGTGCCTCAGCGTGAGGCGTGGAAGGATTGTCCCAAGGCGGCGGGCGCTCCCAGGGCCCGCGCCCGTCCCGCAGAGATCAGGACCAGCACAAGGATCGTGATCACGTAGGGGCTCATGGACAAGTACTCGACCGGTATCTTGATGCCCGCGGCTTGTAAATTGAGCTGCAGAACCGTGACACCGCCGAAAAGATAGGCGCCGATCAGGACACGGCCGGGTCGCCACGCGCCGAAGACGACGATGGCAAGTGCGATCCAGCCCGCGCCCGCTGTGAGCCCGTCGACCCAGTTGGGCACCCGCACGAGCGAAATGTAGGCCCCGCCCACCCCCGCGCAGGCCCCGCCAAAGGCGATCGCTGCGAGGCGGATGAGTTTCACCTTGTAGCCAAGAGCGTGCGCGGCTTCCGCGTTTTCCCCGCACGAGCGCAGGATAAGCCCCGCGCGCGTGTATTTCAGGAAGGCCCAGACCGCCGCGACCAGCAAAAGCGAGGCATAAACGATGAGGTCCTGATTGAAGAGGATTGTGCCGACGACGGGCAGATCCGAAAGCGGCCCGAGATCAAGCTTTGACGTCGGGGGCGGCCGGATCCCCTGATAGCCTTGGCCCATGAGCGATGAGAGCCCGAGCCCAAAAAGCGTCAGCGCAAGGCCCGTGGCGACCTGATTGGCCAAGAAGTAGAGTGTGATCACGGCGAAGACGAGCGACAGGAGCGCCCCTCCCAAAGCCGCAAAGAGAAACCCTGCCGTGGGTGAGCCCGTCTCCACAGCCGCGATGAAGCCAGCGATGGCGCCTGTGATCATCATCCCTTCGACGCCGAGGTTCAGCACGCCGGACTTCTCCACCACGAGCTCGCCGATGGCCGCCAGCAGGATGGGGGTGGAAGCCACCATGAGCGCGGCAATGAGAAGGACGGGGTTGATGCTGCTCAGGTCCATCACCGTACACCATTTATGTGAGGCGGCAGCGCCATGCCCGACCTCGGGAGGGTGGTCGTCTCGCTCGCTTCGCAGGACTTCAAAACTTTGGCAGGGCGGCGGACGAAAGGCCCTCGAGAGTATGCCCTCCCGTGGGGGAGGTCGGGCATGGCGCTGCCGCGCCGGGCGCTTTGGGTGGATGTCTTGCTCATGCCGCGGCCCTCGCGCGGCGGATGCGGAACTGGGTGAGAAGATCCGCCGCGAGCAAAAAGAATAAGAGCATCCCTTGGAAGGCCTGGATCGCAGCACCCGGCAGCCCAATGCCCGCTTGCGCCGCATCGCCACCAATGTATGTCAGCCCGATCAGGAGCCCTGCCGCCAGGATCCCGAGAGGATTGAGCCGCCCGAGAAAGGCCACGATGATCGCGGTAAAGCCGTAGCCCACGTTAAAGCTGTCGGTGATCTGCCCCGATGGCCCGGTGACCTCGAAAAGCCCCGCAAGCCCCGCCAGCCCGCCCGAGATCCCGAGGCAGAGCACCACCATGCGGTTTCTGTTCACTCCGGAGAACGCGGCGGCTTTGGGGGCCACCCCCATCAGCTTGATGTCGAACCCCACCCTGTGGCGCGACAGCAGGATCGCCGCCAGAAGCACCGCGATGATGGCGGCCACGACGCCGAGATGTGCGCCCGTCCCGGTGATCAGCTCCGGATTTTGCGAGCTTTCCCAGCGCGCGAGATTTCGCGATCCCGGGAAGCCCTGCCCGTCGGGGTTGCGAAGCGCGCCGAACGCCATCATCGCGAGGATCTGCTCGGCCACGTAAACGAGAAGGAGCGATACGAGGATCTCGTTCGTGTTGAAGCGCGTCTTCAAAAGCGCCGGGATCATGGCCCAGAGAAACCCGCCGAGCGCGCCGAAGAGCACCATGAGCGGAAAGATCAGCCAGCGCGCCTCCAGCGGGTAAAAGGCAAGCCCCACAGCCGCGCCAAAGATGGCGCCCATGATGTATTGGCCCTCCGCCCCGATATTCCAGATGCCTGCGCGAAACCCGAGCGAAAGGCCAATGGCAATGAGGATGAGCGGCCCGGCTTTGATCAAAAGCTGCGTGCGGTAGTAGAACGCGAACTCTCCAAAAAGGGGGTCCCAGAAGATCAGCCGAAGCGATTGGAACGGATCCTTGCCCAAGGCTGCAAACATCAGACCACCCGCCACCATCGTGGCAAGCACGGCGATCACTGGCGTCAGATAGGCCCAAAAGGCGGATGGCTGTGGG
>JBCBME010000278.1:0-4140 GCA_039822945.1 Pseudomonadota bacterium | reverse complement strand
CTTTTGGTCGCGGACAGGTCTGCGTACCACGCGGGGCTAGCTGCGTCCACGCCCTTCAAAGCGCGGGAGCATGGCGCTGAAGTCCTGTGCGCCCTGGCCTTCATCCTCCACGAAGGTGCGGTAGAGGTCGGCCGCGGCGGCGCCGAGCGGCGTGTCCGCGTCGCAAGCTTCGGCTGCGTCCTGGCTTAGCCGCAGATCCTTGAGCATGAGGGCCGCCGCAAAGCCTGGCTGGTAGTCATTGTCAGCGGGGCTTTGCGGCCCGATGCCCGGCGCGGGGCAGTAGGCATTCATGGACCAGGAATAGCCCGAGCTGGTGCTGACGACGTCAAACATCGCCTGGCGGTCAAGGCCCAGCTTGTCAGCCAGCGCGAACGCCTCACAGGTGCCGATCATTGTGATGCCGAGGATCATGTTGTTGCAGATCTTGGCAGCCTGTCCGTTGCCCGCAGTGCCGCAGTGGACGGCCTTTTGCCCCATGATGTCAAAGAGTTCTGCGGCTTTCTTGAATGCCGTATCCGGCCCGCCCACCATGAATGTCAGCGTGCCATTCGTGGCCCCGCCGATGCCGCCTGAGACGGGCGCATCGAGCGTCTCCACCCCGCGCTCAGCGGCCGCCTCCGCCACCGCGCGGGCCGAGGCCACGTCCACCGTTGAACAATCAAGCAAGACCGCGCCTGCCGCCATGGCAGGCAGGATGTCATCGGCCACGGCGCGCAGGATGGCCCCGTTGGGCAGCATTGTGATGACGACGTCGGCCCCGGTTGCGGCCTCTGCCGCGCTCGCAGCCTGCGCAAATCCCTCAGGCTGAGTGGCGGTGTCAAAGCCCGTCACCTCATGGCCCGCTGCCACCAGATTGGCCGCCATCGGCGCGCCCATGTTGCCGAGGCCAATAAAGCCGATCTTCATGCGGGATCCTCCAGGTTGAGCGTGTCGGGGCCAAGTGGGCGCAGCATCTTGCTGACGGTTGCGCTCGGCAGGGCGTCGATGCTGTGGCGCCAGTTGGGCGATTTGTCTTTGTCGATGATCTGCGCGCGGATGCCCTCGAGAAAGTCACCGTGCTCCATGCTGCGCGCGGTAAAGCGGTATTCGAGCTCGAGCGCGCGGGTGATGTCATCGGTGGAGCGCAGGCGGCGCAGGATCTCGAGGCCCGCGGCCATCCCAAGCGGGGAGTGGCGCGACACGCGCTTGGCGGCGTCCTGGGAGAAAGGGCTCTCACTTTTCTCAAGCGCGCGCAGGATGTCGCCCACCGTGTAGCCCTGAAAGGCATGCGAGATCTCGGCCTGACGCGCCGCAAGGCTTGCCTCCGGCGCGGGATGGGCGGGCAGGGCGTCGGGGCCACGGGCGGCCATCTCTTCCTTGAGCCCCTCCCACGCTGCGTAGGGCACGTAAGCATCGGCAAACCCGGCGTAGATCGCTTCGCCCGCATCCATCCGTGCCGCCGTCAGCGCGAGGTAGTCACCCGTTTGGCCCGGCGCGTGCGCGAGAAGGAGCGAGCCGCCCACATCGGGGACGAGGCCAATGCTCACCTCCGGCATCGAGATCTGGCTTGTTTCGCACACGATCCGGTGCGCCGCGTGGCAGCCAAGCCCGACGCCGCCGCCCATGGTGAAGCCGTTCAGGAACGTGATGATGGGCTTGGGATAGAGCTTCAGCTTTGCGTTCAGGCGGTATTCGTCCTGCCAGAAGCGGCGGCCGTAGCTGAAATCGCCGGCTGTGCCGGTGGCATACATCTCGGCGATGTCGCCGCCCGCGCAAAAGGCCCGGTCGCCCGTGGCGTCGATCATAACATGGGCCACGTCCTCATCGCTGGCCCAGTTGGTGATCGCCGCCTCGATCTCGAGGCACATCGCGTGGGTCAGCGCATTGAGCGCGCTCGGGCGGTTCAGCGTGATGCGCCCGGCGCGGGCCTCTTTGCGGATGAGAACGTCGCTCAAGGGGCGGCCCCGCCGATCACTTGAGCATGTCCCGCGCCACGATGAGGCGCATGATCTCGTTGGTGCCTTCAAGGATCTGGTGCACGCGCAGATCGCGCACGATCTTTTCGATGCCGTAATCGGCGAGGTAGCCGTAGCCGCCATGGAGCTGGAGGCATTGATCGGCCACGCGGGATCCCGCCTCGGTCACGAATTTCTTGGCCATCGCGCAGCGTTTGGTGGCGTCATGGGCGCCGCTGTCGAGCGCCTGGGCCGCTGAGCGCAGGAACGTGCGCGCCGCCTGCAATTCGATCTCCATCTCGGCGAGGCGGAACTGGAGGGCCTGAAACTCGGTGAGCGTTTTTCCAAATGCCTTGCGATCACCCATATAGGCGAGCGTGGCATCGAGCGCGGCTTGCGCCCCGCCAAGCGAGCAGGCGGCGATGTTGAGGCGCCCACCGTCGAGGCCCTTCATCGCATAGGTAAAGCCCTGACCCTCTTCGCCGAGGAGGTTTTCTGCCGGGATGGCGCAGGCATCGAGCTGCACCTGCCGGGTCGGCTGGCTCTTCCAGCCCATCTTTTCCTCGAGGCCGCCAAAGCTGAGCCCTGCGGTGCCGTCGTCCACGATGACCGATGAGATCCCCTTGGGGCCGCCCTCTGCGGTGCGCGCCATGACGATGTAGGCGTCCGAATATCCGCCGCCGGAGATGAACGCCTTTGTCCCATTAAGGACGTAGCCCTCATTGGTGCGCTCGGCCCGTGTCTTGAGCGCGGCGGCGTCGGAGCCGGAGCCGGGCTCTGTCAGGCAGTAGCTGTAGAAGGTTTCCATCGAGACGGCTTGGGACAGCCGTGCCTCGCGTAAGGCGTCGCTGCCGAAGCTGTCCATCATCCAGGCGCACATGTTGTGGATCGACAGAAACGCGGAGACCGAGGGGCAGGCTATGGCGAGCGCCTCAAAGACGAGCGTGCTGTCGTGGCGCGAAAGCCCTGAGCCGCCGCTTTCCTCGCGCACGTAGAGCCCGCCAAAGCCGAGCTCGGCCAGTTTCGGCCAGAGCTCCTTCGGGATCGTGCCCTCGCTTTCCCAGGTCCGGGCATGGGGGGCGATTTCCGCCTGACCCAGCGCCTTGGCCATGTCGAAAATGGCGGTCTGGTCCTCAGTCATCTGGTCGAACATGGCGTCCTCCCTGAATTGAACGCTCGTTCAGAATATGCCGCTATCGTCGGTTTTGGCAAACGCGATGGCGCTCTGCGTGAACTTGAGCTCTGCAAAGCTGCGTTCCGGGCGGCGCAGGATCATGAGCGCGCCGAGCTCATCCTCGCAGATCCGCACGATGACGACCTCGGACCCCTCCCAGAAATCGAGCATGGCGCCGGCCATGTCCCGCGCGATCCCCTCGGGCGCATGGATCAGCAGCACGGTTTCCTCGCCAAAGAGGCGCAGCATGTCGACGATGTCGAGGTTCAGGCGCATCTCCTGCGCGGGGTCGCGGTCGATGCTCCGGATCCCGGCCAGATCGAGCAGCACGGGCATGCCCGGCTGCAGCTCGCCCCGTTCCCGGAGCGTGCGAAGCGCCTTGTAGGGATCTGCCAGCGTCACCTTGCCCGATAGCGCGATGAAGACGGCAGATCTGTCCGCGAGGAGTTTTGCGCGAGAGATCAACGGCTACTCCATGACAGGGATCGAAAACTCGCCGCCCTCCTTGATGCCCGAAGGCCAGCGCGACGTGATGGTCTTTGTGCGGGTGTAGAACTTCACCGAATCCGGCCCGTGCTGATTGAGGTCGCCGAACATGGATTTCTTCCACCCGCCAAAGGTGTGGTAGGCGAGCGGGACGGGGATGGGCACGTTGACCCCCACCATCCCGATATTGATGCGGTTGGCAAAGTCGCGGGCGGTGTCGCCGTCGCGCGTGAAGATCGCGGTGCCGTTGCCGTATTCGTGGTCCATGGCGAGGCCGATGGCCTCCTCATAGGTCTGGGCGCGCACGGTGGTGAGGACGGGGCCGAAGATCTCGGTCTTGTAGATGTCCATGTCCTTGGTGGCATGGTCAAAGAGGTGGGGCCCGATGAAGTAGCCGTCTTCATAGCCCTGAAGCTTGAAGCCGCGGCCATCGACGACCAGCTTGGCGCCCTGATCGATCCCGCTTTCCACGAGACGCTCGATATTGGCCTTGGCAGCGGCGGTGACGACGGGGCCGTAATCGACCTCATCCCCGGCGGTGTAAGG
>JBCBME010000277.1:0-4151 GCA_039822945.1 Pseudomonadota bacterium | reverse complement strand
GGCCGGTGTAGAAGCTGCAGAGGCGCTCAAGCAGATCGTCGATTGTGGCCCCGCAGGCTCCTCGAGCTTTGGCCCGGCAGAAGCCGCCAACGCCTTTGCTCAGGGTCAGGCCGCCATGTTCCTCGACTCCATCGCCTTTGCGGCGACCTTCGAGGATGAGAGCCGTTCCACCATCGCCGGCAAGGTCGGCTGGGCCGCGCACCCCGTGGGTGTCCGCGCTGCCTCCCAGACCGGTGGCTTCGGCATCGCGATCCCGTCGAACGCTGAAAACAAGGAAGCGGCCTTCCTGCTCATGCAGTGGCTGACCTCCAAGGAAGGCGACCTGCTGACGGCCATGGCCGGTGGCAATCCGTCGCGCTTCTCCACCTACCAGGATGCAGCGCTCAACGAGAAGTATCCCTGGTCCGCGACCTTCGGCGAGGCGCTTGCCGATGCCGATCCTGACTGGCGTCCGATCATCCCCGCCTGGGGCCGCATCAACGCCGATATCGGGACGACCATGAGCCAGGTGCTCACCGAGGATCTCGACATCCAGGAAGCTCTCGACGGCATCGCCGAGCGCACCCAGGCCCTCATGGAAGAAGAAGGCTACTACGTCTGGCAGTAAGCCCGACAGTCTGACCTTCCATTCCTCCCGACCCGCGCCGCAGAAATCCGGCGCGGGTCACCTCAGCGGCACAACCGCCACCCACCCGCACCCCTGAGGAGCCGCCGATCATGGCCAGCCAAGTGAGCTCGGAAGCCCGCGCCGTCAGCGCCGCTGCCTCCCGCCCCTCGTTTCGCGACCGCCTCGCCGAGCGGATGGGGAGCGCCACGCCCTACCTCTTCATCGCGCCCGCCGCGATCGTGATGATCCTCGCGCTCTTCTACCCGATCCTTTTCATGGTCTACGGCAGCTTCCGGGACTGGGATCCGAGCCAGAGCATCTCCGAGACCGAATTCGTGGGGCTGGCAAATTACGCCAAGCTCCTCTTTGACCCCGCCTTCCACACGAGCTTCTGGGTCACGCTCGTCTTCGCCTTCACCGTTGTGGCCGTCGAGATGGTCCTCGGCGTGGGCCTCGCACTTCTGCTGGATCGCAACATCCGCGGCATGTCCGTCCTGCGCACCCTGTTCATCCTGCCGATGATGATCGCCCCCGTCGTGGTGGGGTTGATGTGGCGGTACATGTACCACCCGACCATCGGCACGTTCAATCGCGCGCTTGAAGCCATCGGGCTGCCAGGCGTCGACTGGCTCGGGCAAAACCCGCTCCTGTCTGTCATCATCGCCGATATCTGGCAGTGGACTCCGTTCATCTTCATCCTCTCGCTCGCGGCCCTGCAATCGTTGCCGCGCTCAGCACTGGAGGCCGCGCGCATTGATGGCGCGACGGGCTGGCAGCAGATCGTCCACATCAAGCTGCCGCTCATGATGCCGGTCCTGATCGTGACCATGCTCTTGCGCCTCATCGATGCCTTCAAGGTGCTCGAGGTGATCCTCGTCCTCACCGGCGGCGGCCCGGGCCTCTCGACCGAGATCCTCGCGCTCCGCATCGCGCGGACGGCTCGCGAATTCCGCGAGCTGGGGGAGGCGGCTGCCATGTCGAACTACCTCCTGATGCTCCTGATGGTGCTCACGCTCGGCATGTTCGCCTTCACCCGCTGGCAGGAGGCCCGCGCCCGGAAACTGCGCTTTGCCGCTGAGGAGGAAGGCTAATGGCCGACAACACCTACGAGCGCCAGAACCCGGCCTACTACGCCCTCATCGCCGTTCTGATCTTCATGTCGGTGGGGCCGGTGGTGCTGCTGCTGACGAACTCGCTCAAACTCGACGTCGATATCACGAGCGGGACGTCGGGCCTCCTTTTCATGCCGACGATCCAGAACTACGAGACCGCGCTTTGCGACATCCTCTGGTACGAGCCGGACCATCTGCGCTTTTGCCAGATCCGCTTTGGCGGGGCTTTCATCAACTCGCTGGTGATCGGCCTCATCTCGACGGTGCTCACGCTCGTTTTCGGCTGCATGGCGGCCTATGCGCTGGTGCGCTTCCGCTTCATGGGCCGCGATACGCTCTCGCTCTCGACGCTTGCGGTGCGGATGATCCCGCCCGCGGTGCTGCTCGTGCCGGTCTTCGGGCTCTGGAACAACGCGTTCTGCCTCGACAACGATTATGGCCTGGGCATGTGGATCCGCGACACGTTTGGCGGGCGCGGCGATGTCTGTCTCGCGGGCACGCATTCCGGCATCATCCTGATCTACGTGGCAATGAACCTGCCCTTCGTGATCTGGATCCTGCAGAGCTTTATCGTGCAGGTGCCGCGTTCGCTCGAGGAAGCCGCACGGGTGGATGGGGCAGGGCCCTTCCAGACGTTCTTCATCGTGGTCTTGCCCCTCATCAAGCCGGGGCTCGCGGCTGCGTCGATCTTCACCTTCCGCATCGCGTGGAACGAATACCTCCTGGCCTCCGCGCTTGCGGATCGGGACACGATGACCGTGCCGATCCTCATCGTGAACAACGCCAGCGAGTTTGACGGGCTCGGCACGATCTTTGCCACGGGCATGCTCCTTGCGATCCCGCCGATCCTCTTCACGCTTTTTGCCTCCCGGCAGATCATCACCGGCATGACAGCAGGCGCAGTCAAAGGATGACGCCGCCCCGCCTCATACCCGGTGAGGCGCCGAAGCCAGAAGGGGGCAAACCCCACGTCCTCCTGCTGGCGACCTTCGCCACCAAGGAGGAAGAGCTCAGGTATTTTCAGGAGCGCCTCGATTACCACGGGGTGACGTGGTCGGCCTTTGATACCTCGCTCATCACCGAGGGCGCGGTACTGAGCGGCGCGGACAAGCTTGAGGCGATGGACCGCGCCGTCGACAAAGCGATTGATGGCCTCACGCGCGCGCTCGAAGCGCCAGCCCACGCTGTCGTGGGCCTCGGCGGCGGCACGGGCGGGGAGATCATCCTGCGGGCCATGCGCGCGCTCCCCATCACCTTCCCAAAGCTTCTGGTGACGACGCTGCCCTTCGATCCGCGCGTGGCCATCGCCGACAATTCCATCGTGCTCGTGCCCACGCTCATGGACATGTGCGGGCTCAACGCGACGCTGCGCGAGGTGCTGGAAAACGCCGCCGCCATGACGGCGGGGCTCTGTGCCACACGGCGGAAGGCCGCCTCCTGCGTGGCAAAGCCATCTGTGGCCGTCACGGCGCTTGGCGCGACCGAGGGTGCCGTGGCCCCCCTCGTGGAACGCATCCGCACCCAGGGGCATGAGGCCACCGTCTTTCACGCCAATGGCTATGGCGGGGCGGCCTTTGCCCGCTTTGCCGAGCGCGGCGCTTTTCACACCATCATCGATCTGACGCCCCACGAGATGACCCGCATCAAGGTGAACGGCGCCCATGTCGACATGCCCACCCGCTTCAGCGCGGGGGCAGATGTGCCCCGTGTCACGCTCCCCGGTGCGCTGAATTTCGTGGGGCTCGGCGAAAAGCGCCTCGTGCCGCCGCGCTATCTCGAGCGCCCGCATTACGAACACAGTGGCCTCTTCACCCACGCTCAGCTCACCCACGGGGAGATGTACGAGGTGGCGACCGCGCTCGTGAAATCCCTCAACGCGCTTACCGCGCCGCAAACGCTCATCGTGCCCATGGGCGGCTTTTCCCACCATGACCGCCCCGGCGGTGCCATCGAAGAGCCCGAACTCAGGGAAACGTTCCTGAGCGCGGTCAAAGCCAAGCTCGCGCCCCATGTCACCCTCAAGGTGATGCGCGAACACCTCTTTGCGCCGGAGGTGACCACAGCGATCACCGATGCGCTCCCCCAGACGTTCACGAAGGACCGCGCCCATGCATAACGCCCCCGATCTCACCGACAAGAAAGACGCGCTCATCGCCACGGCGCGGCGGTGCTTCGATCTCAGGCTTCAGACGAATGCCGGTGGGAACCTCTCGGTGCTCCTTGATGCGGGCGACGCCATCGTCATCAAGCCCTCGGGCGTCGGCTTCAACGAATGCACGCGCGACAACCTGCAGGTCGTCCATCTCGACGGCACGATCGAGCCGTCGGAGCACAAGCCCTCAAAGGATCTCGACTTCCATCTCGACCTCTACCGCATCCGGCCCGACATCAAGGCGATCGTCCACTGCCACAGCCCCTGGGCCACGGGCTAT
>JBCBME010000276.1:0-4173 GCA_039822945.1 Pseudomonadota bacterium | reverse complement strand
ATAGGTGCGCTGGTTCTTCAGCCGGATCTGATCGATCGTCCAGAGATAGGCCACGTCCATATGAGCGTGTCCAACGCCATGGAGCGTGACATCGAGCGGTGCGCCTGCCTCCATGAGCCCGCCCCGAAGCGTCACCAGCGCGCCGGGAACAGAGGCGTAGAAGAGATGCCCCAGTGGGTCGCGCGTATCGAGCACGCCAAAGGCCGCGTCGAGGACAGCGATGAGATTGGGATTGTCGGTGAGCGTTGCGGTTTCATGGACCGCCGTCGCGAGGCGGATGAAATCGAGCGTATCCGGGCAACGTTCCACCAGTGCGGGCGCCCCCATATAGAGCTGCGCACGGCTTTCAGGATCGGGCGGCCAGCCTGCAAGACCCGTCCAGCCGTGGAGCGTGAGGACATGCTCCCCCGTGATGTCGTGCGGCAGAGGGATCGAGTGGTGGTAGCGGTCCGCGGAACCCAGCGGCTGCTCGCCCAGATAGACCATGGCCTCCGGGTGGTTGAAAATGTCCCCCAGCACGCCGAGCGGCAGATGCAGCGCAAGATGGCGCTTGTCCCAACCCTCCGGGATGTCGACACGGGTCTTCATGAGGAAGTTCAGGCTGGCGCGGCCCCAGTAGCTGTGATGCGGGATCTCTGGCCAGCCTGCCGGCGGGTCGCTCAGCGGCGGCGAAACGTCAGCCGTCTCGAGCTCTCGGATGCGAAAGGGCGGCAAGGGCTGCCTGCGGCGGTAGACCATAGGCGCAATGAGGCTCAGCCGTGCGCCGAGCTTTTCGCGCGTCAGCCTGAGCCGGTGCAGTGCCCGCTGTCGACGCTCCTTTTCAAGCGCCCCTTCGCGATAATCATCCATGGGCCGTAAGCTCGAACCCCTGAATGCCCCCGCGCATGACAGAGGCGGCCTTTTCGGCCTCGTTGCGTTTGACGTCCGGGTCCCACCCTTCTGAGCCCCAGCTGCGCTCGAGATCGGGCCACGGGATCGAGTCGATCAAGAGCTGTGTGTAAGGGTGTTGTGGGGCACCGATGACTTCTTTGGGTGGGCCCGCCTCCACGACGTGCCCCTTGAAGAGCACCATGACGTAATCGCTCACATGGTAGGCCGTGGCGAGGTCATGCGTGATGTAGAGGATCGAGATCCCGTACTTGTCTTTCAGGTCGTAGATGTTCGACAGGATCGTGGCGCGCAGCGATGCATCCACCATGCTCACGGGCTCGTCGGCGATGAGGAGCTTGGGCGACAGCATCAGCGCACGGGCTACGATCAAGCGCTGGCGCTGCCCACCGGAGAGCTGGTGGGGATAGCGCGTGAGGACCAGATCGGGGTCGAGGCCTACAGCTGCACAAGCCTCCTCCATCGCCTGTTGGGTGTGGGCCTCGGATTTCGCGAGGCCAAACTGCTTGAACGGAAACTTCAGCGCGTGATTGACCCGGTAGAACGGGTTGAAGCAGGCGTAGGGGTCTTGGAACACCGCCTGCACATTCTTGCGAAACTCGAGGCTTTGGGCGGCATTCATCTTGGCGACGTCCTGCCCCTCAAAGAGCACCCTACCCTCACTGGGCGGGTTAAAGCCCAGCATGATCGAGCCCATGGTCGATTTGCCAGAGCCCGACTGACCGACGATGGAGATGATCTGCGGCGTGTCCCCTTCGAGCGCGAAGGACATGGGATGAAGCGCTGTGACGTCCCCATAATCCTTCCGGACATTTTCAAATCGGAGGAGCGGCTCGCTGGATCCCCGCTTGGGCGCAGGCGCGTTGCGGTCGGGGTTGAGAAAGCTTGCGCCCCCCACGAGCGGCACCGAGGAGATGAGATCCTGCGTGTAGGGATGTTGCGGGGCCTCGATGATCTGCTTGACGGTGCCGTGCTCGACAAGCTCGCCATCTTTCAAAACGGCAAGCTCATCCACGGATTGCGCCATGAGCCCCATATCGTGCCCGATGAGGATGAGGCCCGAGCCGATCTCAGCCTGAATGTCCTTGAGGGTCTGCATGACCTGCCGCTGCGTGACAACGTCGAGCGCCGAGGTGGGCTCGTCCGCGATGATGAGATCGGGACTGAGGATGAGGCCCATCGCGATGCAGACGCGCTGTTTCATCCCGCCGGAGAGCTCATGGGGGAAGAGCTGTCCCGCATGTTCCGGCAGGCCAACGGAGACAAGAGCGGCGTTCGAGCGGCGCTGAAGGGCGTCGCGGGACATAGTGCCCTCATGGGCAATAATGGCATCCCACATCTGCGGCTCGACCCGCATGACCGGGTTCAGTGAGTTCATCGCGCCCTGCGGGATATATGCCACCCGCGAAAGCCGCGCGCGGCGCATCTCTTCTTCACCGAGCGCGAGCATATCGGTGCCCGCAAGATCGATCGTGCCACCCGAGACGCGGCCGGGCTCAGCAAGCATTTGCATGACCGCGAGGGCGGTCGTCGTCTTGCCCGATCCGGATTCCCCGATGAAGCCCACGCGGCGGCCCTTCTGGATCGTGAGGTTGAGACTTTTGACCGCCTGCACGACGCCCTTGGGCGTGGGGAACTCGATAGAGAGATCCTTGAGTGTGAGGACAGGTTTCGACGTCATGACAGCTTCCTCAGGCGCGGGTTAGACACCTCGTCGAGCCCCAGATTGATGAGCAAAAGCCCAATAAACATTGTCGCCAGAAGCAGCGTCGGCAGGCCCCACCACCACCAGAGGTTCTGGATGAGCGCGCCAGCGTTGATGGCCTCGTAAATCGTGCGACCGAGCGTCGGGATCCGCTGCGGGCCGAGGCCAAGCACCTCAAGCCCAACCGCCGTTACGATGGAGGTGGTCACCGAGGCGATGAACGAGCCGAAAAGGTAGGGCACGAGGTTGGGCATCATCTCGCGAAACATGATGTGGAACGTGCTCGCGCCAGAAAGCTGCGCCATCTGCACGTAGCCTGACCGCTTCATGGAAAGGACCTGCGCACGGATGAGGCGCGTGGGCGATTGCCAGACAAACCCTGCAATGAGGAGCGCCATCATCGTGAGTGACACATCCCCAAAGGAGGATTGAAACACAACCAGGATAAGGAGCGGCGGGATGGTGATCATCACGTCCGCCAAAACGCGGATCGTGTCATCGGTGCGGCCGCCGATGAAGCCCGCCGAGAAGCCCAGGAAGATGCCAATGGTCATCCCAATAAGGGACGCCAGGAGCCCAACAAAAAGCGTATTCGGCGCGCCGATAATCAGGAGCGCCAAAAGATCACGCCCACCCCCATCGGTGCCGAGCGGATGGGCCCAGGTCCCCGCCTGCCCGCGTATGTTCTCAAATCCAATCGGCGTCTGGCGCGGCATGCCGGAGCCTACGAAGACGAGCTCCGGATCCCAGAATACGCGGCCGAGAAGCCCCAGCGCGATGATCCCCAGTAGGATGCCCGCCCCCCACAAAAGCTTGGGGTTGAGCCACGGATTGTCGAACCTCTTGAGGCGGCGCGCCTGACGTTTTTCGGCGCGGCTGAGCGGCTGTGCTTGATCAGTCATGGGAGGCGCCTCCGTTGCTGTGATGCCCTGAGGGCATCGCGCGACCGCGGGTGGGCGAGTAACGCCCGCCCATGGGGGCGGTCGGGCGCTGCCCGGTGGTTCCCACCGGGCGAGATGGACGGGCGATTTTGGCGCTAGGCAGCTTCATGGCGGATCCTAGGATCAATGAAGGGATAGAGCAGATCCACAAGGAAAACGGAGATCGCCGTCATCAGGATGATCACGTAGCTGACGCCCTGAATGACCGGGAAATCCTGGTTGAGGATCGCATCGTAGAGGAGCTTGCCCATACCGTTATAGGCAAAGATGCGCTCCACCAGCACTTGCCCCGCGATGAGGAGCCCGATCTTGAGGGCAAAGGCCGTGATCTGCGGCAAGATCGCGTTGCGGATCATGTAGCGGTAGAGGATGTAGCGGGGTCGCAGGCCTTTGGCCTTGGCGAGTGTGACGTAATCCTCGCCCTGGACCGTAATCATGAGCCCGCGCATGCCGAGCGCCCAGAAGCCGAAGGTCACGATCACGATGGATACGGCCGGGAGCGTGCCATGGTAAATGACGGATTGGACAAACTCCCAGCTCCAGCCGGGCTCGACAAAGATCGAATAGGCGCCGGTGAGCGGAAACATCTGCAGCTTGGCCGCGAAGATCCACACGAGCTTGGGCGACTTCTCCCAGACC
>JBCBME010000275.1:0-4179 GCA_039822945.1 Pseudomonadota bacterium | reverse complement strand
CCTGATCGATGGCGAGGGCGTCGTGGATGGGGGCGAGACCAAGATCCTCCTCCAGATCTTTTCCAAAACCGAAATCGGGCCGATCTTTTTCGAGTTCATCCAGCGGAAGGGCGATGACGGCTTTGGGGAGGGGAACTTCAAGGCGCTCTTTGAAAGCATCGAGGCCGAAGAAATGGCCAACGGCGACTACGACGACGCCGCTTGATCGCTTGCGTTAGCCCGTCGGCATCTCGAGCACGATGTTGCGGCCGCGCTTCACATAGCGGAGCGCGCGGTCGCTGATGGCGGAGACACGCCCGCCATCCACGCTGTCACCCACCTGCACCCGCACGAACCGCCCATTGGCGAGCCGCACGAGGGCGGAGCGGTTCGATGGCGTCCCGTAAACCCCGATGAGGTTGACGCGCCGCAGGTTGATGGCGTTCTCGGTGGTGGCCGCGCGGGCCACGGAGGCGCGCGTGGGCGCGGTGGGCTGGGCTGCACGTTCCACTGCCGGTGCGGCCACGGCGACGGTCGTGGGCTGGGAGGCGCGGGCCTCCGCGATGATGCGGTCGATATTGCGCGGGCGCGCTTCGGGGCGGAGCGATGCGGCCACCGCGAACTCGGAGGGCGGTGCGTCGTCTGCGGCGGCGAGCGCATCTTCCTCTTCGGCCACCTTGGCGGCTTCGGGCCGCAGCCGGGGGCGCAATTCGGCGAGCTCGGCCAGCGTGCGTCCGCCGTAGAGGTTGCGCTCTGCGTTCTCGGCCAGCCGGTCGGGGCGTGGGCGCGGGCGGAACGTGGCGAGGCGCTCCCGCTCGTTGACCACCGCATCGGGCCCGGGCGTCCGGAGCGGCGGCACAATCGCGGGACGCCCGGCAATCACGGTGTATCCGAGTGGAGATACCGCGCCCTCGGGCGTGGCGATGATGAGCCCACGTTCGTCGTAGCGGAAGGTGAGCTCGGGCGCGGGCGGCACGGGCTGCGAGGCCGGGCGCGCGTCCTTGTCAGCGTCCGTGTAGGGCGCGAGCGCCACGGCATCGCCGATCTCGATCGCGCTGTCGATGGAGGCCACGTAAAGCCTGTCGAGGTCGGTGGCGCGCGGGGCCTGAAGCGGGGCAGGGGCCACGGGCCAGATGCCGGTGGCCGCGTAAAAGCGCGCGAGCTCCGTCTCCGACATGTCCTCCCAAAGCGGGCCGTCCGGGGCAACCTCGGGCTCTGCTTCGAGGAGGGCTGCATCGAGGGCTTCCTCAGAGAGCGGTTCCTCCGTGATCTCGGAGGGCGCGATCGAGGCAAGCTGCTCTGGCGCGGGGCTCTCGAGCGGGGCAGGCGTGATCGAAACCGGTGCCTCATCAAGCGGGGCGGGCGCAATGTCCAACGGCGCTGCGGGCAAAGTCAAAAGGGCCGTCTCCGGCACCTCGGGTGCGTCAGCCATCGGCCTGTCAAAGAGGCGCGTGAAGGCATTGTCCCCCACATGGGCAAAGGCCGCCACGGCCAAAAGCGCGATGATGAGCGCCACCGTCAGGATCAGGCCGAGGAAGCGTGGACGCCCCCGAACGGCTGCCGCAGCAGCACCATCCTGCGCGGGTGGGGCGTCGGGGGTGGCCTCGCCTGCGCCCCCGCCAGTGCGCGCAGCAACGCCAACCTTGCGGGCAGGGTCTGTGGGCTCGGGCCTGAGCGACGCAGCCAGCGTGTCGGGCCGCGGCACAGTGGCAGGCGTGGCGGGTTTGGTGGCAGCACCCACCGGCGTCGCCGCACCCGAGGCGCGGCCCTTGTCGGCGGCACCAAGCGCAGGCGCAGCCGCGCTTTCCTCCGCTGAGGAGGCGCGCATGGTGGCAAAACTCACAGGCAGCGCTTCGATTGCGTCTGCTTGTTCGTCCTGGGCGACGTCTTCTGGAGCGGTTTCAGCGACGTCCGCCGTCGCCTCAGCGAAAATGGCATCATCCTGGCTGACCGAGACGTAAGGCTTCGGATCGCGCAAGGGCGCCGCGTCTCCAGCGGCCTGCGTTGCGCCGAGAAAGGCCTCAGTCCCCGACCAGCCCTCGTCAGGCAGCGCCACGAAGGCTACGGGCGCAAGACCATGGGAGACCGCAAACGCCTCCGCCTCCTCCTGTGTGTCGCGGGCGACCGCAACGATGCGGGTCTCCCCGTCGGCGCTCATCCAATCAAAGGACAGATCTGCGAGTGCGTAAGGCGTTGCACCCTCGAGCGCCAAGGACACCGCTTGATGCGTAGCGTCCCCATCGCGCAGCGTCAGAAACTTGAGCTGATCATTGGGGAGGACGAGTTTCGTCGCAAAGTCCATCCCGGCGCTTTCGGCTGCCGCGCGGCCCGACTGTGCAAGCGCCACGAGATCCTCGGCAAAACTTGCCTCCTCAAAGCGCGCTGTCCCGAGCCGCACCCAGCCATTCGTGACCCGCTGATCAAGCGCGATCCCATCGACGGAAAAGTGGACTGCAAAATCTGGCGTCATTGCCCCATGATCGCTCGATACGTCACCCTGAGGCGGCCATGCCGCCCTGCCGACAAAACTAGCCCAGCGATCCGGATTTTAAAAGTCCCGCGCTCAGTGGCGTGGATGCGTGCGGGCTTTGGCCGACGCCGCCTTGTCACCGCGCCCGGCAGCGGTCAGGGTGCGGCCGACGATCAGTGGAGACGCCCATGCTCACCCCCTTTCATCTGGCCATCAATGTCCACGATCTCGGGGAAGCACGCGCCTTTTACTGCGATGTACTGGGGGCCGAAGAGGGCCGCAGCGCCCCCACCTGGGTCGATGTGAGCTTTTTCGGCCATCAGCTCTCGCTCCATATCGGCCCGCCGCTGGCCACGGCGCGCACGGGCCGCGTTGGCGAGGCGCTCGTGCCCATGCCCCATTTCGGCGTGGTGCTCATGCTCGATGATTGGCGCGGCGTGGCAGCACGGCTCGAGGCCGCGGGGACAGAGTTCATCCTCGCGCCGCAGGTCCGGTTCGAGGGCGAGCCCGGCGAGCAATGGACCATGTTTTTCGAGGATCCCTCGGGCAATCCGATCGAGCTCAAGGGCTTTGAGAGGCGCGAGGCGATCTTTGCGCATTAGCGCATCCAGAAACCTTCGCGTTTGATGGTGTTACGGATCTGACGCTCCTTGCGCGGCAGGTTCTCCTGATCAAAGAGCGCGCGGACCTTTTCGCCGCGCCCCTGGTAGATCATCCGCAAAAAGGGCTCGTGGGCCTTCAGCACCTTCTTGATCTTGTTGGGGGTGGTGACGGTCTCGAGCCGATCCACGACCCAGTCGGGCTCACGCGCGTAAAGGAGCGGTAAGAGCCTGTAATGGCAGCTTGTTTGCCCGTCGAGGTAGCCGGGCTCGAGCGCATCGCGCCCGCCGCCGAGGGCATGGATGACAAGCGGCAGCGCCACCTGATCGAGCCAGGGGTCGAGGCTTTGGCAGACAAGCGCCTCGGGCGCGTCATCGCGGATGCCAAGCGCGTATTCCGTGAAGAGCGCGCCGAATTCCAGCGGGCACGCCCCGTAGAAAAAGCCCGCGTTGAAGTAGAGATAGCGCTGCCAGTATTCATCGGGCTGGTTGAGATCGAGCGAGCTTTCGAAATCGAGCCCGAATTTGTCGTAGAGCGAGCCCCAGATCTCGGTGTAGCCGGGCCCGTAAAGCTCAATCTCGGGCCAGGTGCCCGTGCGGTTGAGGGAGGCGGAGGGCCGCGCGAAATCAAAAGGGACGTCCGCGAGCTCCCCCGTGATCAGCGTGTCAGTGTCGAAAAAGACAAAGGGCTCGCCTGGGGGCAGCGCCTTCAGCACCTCGATCTTGTTGCCGTAGGGGTAGCGCTCTCCGAAATGGGTGCTCTCGAAGGGGAGGATCTCAGCGCCGTGATCGTCGAGGAGCGCGCGCACGCCGCCGTCTTGGATGCGTGGGTCGCCGCGCCAAAGCGGCCCGGGCTGCGGCTCCCCCACAAACAGCTGACCCGAGAAGCGTGGCGAATACGCGCGCAGCGACGCGGCAAAGAGCGCGGCCTCAAACCCCAGCCGCCCGCGTTGTCCGATGATGACGATATTGAAGGGCTGCGCTGCCATGCCTGTGCTCATTTTTGCCCTTCCTACTGGCCCTCAGGCAGGCTGGAAAGGGGAAGGTGGGGCCTCAGGCTCTTTGCCGGACGCGGGTCACGACAAACGCACTTAATGCGAGCACCAGAAAGACGCCCGCGATGGAAAGCCA
>JBCBME010000274.1:0-4189 GCA_039822945.1 Pseudomonadota bacterium | reverse complement strand
CTCAAATTGCAGCCGCTATTCCTGTGTCTAACATGCTGTCACATTGGCAAGCAGGCACGACCTACCGAGCTTCCGACTACTTGGTCGAGTTGGCAGTGATGCTGCTTTTTATTCTGTATGCGTCGGTCATGTACTATTTCATTATTGCCACCGGTTGGCGCTACATTGGAAAGCGTCTTGGAAAATTGTGGTTACGCAGAACGCTCGGTAGGTCGTGCCTGCTTGCCAATGTGACAGCATGTTAGACACAGGAATAGCGGCTGCAATTTGAGCGACCGATGAGCAGAAGAATAGACGGACATGGAACGCCAGAAAGTCCGAGAATGCTTTGGATCTGTCGGTTAGGACTTTTTCTTCTTCCATTTTACCTCCGCGCTGAGAGCTAGTTTGGATCCGGTACATCAGCGCAACTTAAATCAAGACGTCTTAAGCCCGCACACAAGGTCAGTGAAGCAAGCCTTGCACATCCGGTGGCGCGTTAATTTGCAAAGGCGTGGCGTTGTCCGTAAACGCGCCTCAACTCGAGCAGCGATGCAAACTATCGGTGCAAATAGTAAATGCAACCTCGAGTTGCCCAACAATAGGTGTAGCGTATTGGCAAGTTAGTTTGGTCAATGCTGCCTCGACATCGTGAAATTTCAGTCAGCAGTGACGGGTACCTGTATCTTCAAAGATGATAATGCAGAGCAATTGCGAAAAGTGTGCCCCGAAACTGCACGGACAACGCACCTCTAAGTGCGAACTCGTGCCTTTAAATTGGTGCGGTCGAGAGGACTCGAACCTCCACGGGAGTTACCCCACAGCGACCTCAACGCTGCGCGTCTACCAGTTCCGCCACGACCGCATCCGTGACTGGTGACGCGGGCTTTAGCGAACACCTCGCGCGGGAACAAGAGACATTTTCAGGGAAAGTGCGCAGCCGCGACAGGCGGGCGGAGATTGGGGCGCACCGAAGCGCGCCCCAAGGTCTTTATTCGGAAATCCCGAAGGTGGGGACGGCGACCGCAGGCGTCGCCTCAGGGATTGCACCGTCATCCATGCTGAACGCCGCCCACTCAAGAAGCGCAGAGCGATCCGTGGCCTCAGGCGCAAAGACGGGCTGAGCGCCAGCGGCGAGCGCATCAAGCGCACCACGATACCAGCCAGACGCGGCCTCCACGTTGACCTCGGTGCCGAAGCCCTCATTGAGGTGATGGCCCAGAAGCTCGCCATAAGGCTCTTGACCCACCGCCACGAGGAGGAGCGCGGAACCGGCTGCGAGATCCATCGTATCGCGGCGGTAACCCACGCTCATGCAGGCCTCTGCCGTCACGCGGATCTGATCGGGCGACATTCCCGAACCCACGATGAAGGTGGAGACATCCGAGAGCACGCTGAGGCGGTCGGAGGTGCCAAGGGAGGCCACCATGGGCGCGAGGAGCGGCTCAAATGCCTCACACTGCGCTTCCACCTGTGCGGGGGTGACCCCGGCAAGGCTGGCGATCCGGTCCTCACCGGTGTCGATGGCAAAGCTGCGCGCGAGGCAGAACTGCTCCGAAAGCGCGAGCGACGAGGCGCCACCACCCACCGTCACGAGACCGCCACGGGCGCTGCTCAGCAAACCACCCTTCGAACAGTGGCTCGAGAGGCTCGGGTCAGACGCGGTTTCCTCGGCGGCGCCAAAGCTCGGCATCGCAGGTGCCACGGCCGTGGGCGCGGCCACGAGCGTGGTGGAGCCACCGCCCTGCGCGGGCGCTTGCGGCGCGACCGGGGCTGCAGGAGCCGCCGCTTGCTGCGTCACAGTCCCTGCAGATGTCACCTGACAGGACGACCCAAAGCACTGGAAGCTCGCAGGCGTCGGGTTGAAGGCCAAAAGATCGTTGCGGGCAAAGCCATCGGGCGTCGAGACAAAGACGATCGCCTTGCACTGCGCCGCCGAGCACCAGAACGAGGAGCCGGAGAACTTAGTGTCGAGGATGAAGTCGTTGTTGCCGTCGCCGTTGAGGTCGGCGAGCTGGATGAAGCCCGAGCGCTGCAGCAGCTGCTCTGCCGACGGATCCGATGAGGCCGCGATTTCATCGACAGCGCGCGAGACCTCGAGGGGTACGCCCGGGTAGCCGCGGGAGGCCGACGCGGTCGTCGTGCCCGTCATCAGGTCGCGCTGCCGCTTAAGGAGGATCCGCGTGCCGTCAGCCGAGGCTGCCACGGCCTGCATCGCGTCGGGCATGCCCGACTGACCAGCCACCATGGCGCCAGCGAGGATGTCACGCTCAAACTGCGTGGCCTGTCCTGTCGCCGGGAACCCCATGTAGGTCTGGTACGCACTCACAGCGGCGCGCGTCCGCGGGCCCACGGCCCCGTCCGGCGTTCCCGCCGGGAACCCGAAGTAGTTGAGCGCCGTCTGCATTTGGCGGTTGGCGATGCGCTGCGGGCTCGCGGCGCGGGTCGATGTGCGTGTCGAGCGCGTCGTCGTGCGCGACTGGTTGGCGATGGCGCCCCCGATAATGCCGCCCACGATGGCGCCGAGCACCTCTTCCTGAGCTTTGACATGGGTGGGGCTGACGGCCGGAAGCGCGGCCAAGGCAAGCACACCGAAACAAGAACCAATTTTTGGCAGCATGAGAAACCTCCAATTAAAATCACTTCTTACAGGCTAGGCGGCGCCAGATGATTCGCGCAACGGCGATGGGGCTTTCGCGGGGCCACCCAAGCAAAGCCCTTGTGGGCGTAAAAATTAGCTGGCAGGTGTCTGCGCATGGTCGAATGGGTCGTCTCAAAAGCGCCTGTCCCGTATTTGGAGGCTCTAGAGCGCATGGAGGCCCGTCAGGCCGCCATTCGCGCCGGGCAGGAAAATGAGCTGATTTGGCTGCTCGAGCATCCGCCGCTCTACACGGCAGGCACCTCCGCAGATCCGAATGACCTCAGAGAGCCCGACCGCTTCCCTGTGCATCAGGTGCGCCGGGGCGGGCAATATACCTATCACGGTCCAGGCCAGCGGGTCGTTTACGCCATGCTCGATGTCAGCCGCCGCGGCCGCGATGTGCGCCGCTTTGTGGAAGATCTCGAAGCATGGGTCATTGCCACGCTGGGCGAGTTTGGCCTCACCGGTCATATCCGGCCCGGACGGGTCGGTGTTTGGATTGAGCGGCCCGATAAGCCTCCCCTCCCCTCTGGCGAGATGCGCGACGACAAGATCGCAGCAATCGGCATCAAGATGCGCCAATGGGTGTCGTCCCACGGGCTTTCCATCAACGTGGAGCCCGATCTGAGCCATTTTGAGGGAATCGTCCCCTGCGGCATCGCCGATCACGGCGTCACCAGCCTCGTCGATCTTGGCCTGCCCGTGACGATGACAGATCTCGACGTAGCGTTACAGCGCACCTTTCCGGACATGGTCGCATCTGCCGCAGCGTAAAAAACCAGCGCTCATTCCCCGCTCCTTTCCGCTAGGGTAAACGCGCTCACAACAACAATCCGACGCAGCACGCGCAGTGGGAGGGGCCGATGGCCGATCAAAACAAACCTTGGACCGCGTTCTACGGGGCGGGGGTCCGCACCGATATCGAAACGGCATCCTACAGAAACATCCCCGATCTCATCGGGTCGGTGGCGGACACCTATGGCAAGGCCAAAGCCTTCACCGCCTGCCTGCCAAACGGGATGAACGGCACGCTGACTTTCAACCAGGTCGATGAGATGTCGGACGCTTTCGCCGTCTACCTCCGCGAGGTGGCGGGGCTTGAGCGCGGTGATCGCGTGGCCGTGCAGATGCCAAACTGCCTGGGTTTCCCGGTGGCGGCTTTCGGCATCTTCAAGGCGGGATGCGTGCTGGTAAACGTCAACCCGCTCTATACCACTGAGGAAATGGCAAAACAGTTTGAGGACGCCGAGCCCCACGCGCTCGTTATCATCGACATGTTCGCCGACAAGATCCCTGCGGCCACCAAGGGCCATCCGATCCCCAATGTCATCGTCACCCGCGTGGCAGAATTCCTGCCCGCCGCCCCCCGCGGCATCGTGGGGCTTGTGCAAAAGTACTGGGATCGCGCCCTCCCCGAGATCGAGGTGGCCCATATCCGGCTCCCCGCTGCGCTCGCTGCAGGCCGCGCCAAGATCAAGTCAGAGCGTGTGGAGGCCAAAAGCTACCACCAGGAGCTCACCGGTGAAGACCTCGCCGTGCTGCAATATACCGGCGGCACCACAGGCGTGG
>JBCBME010000273.1:0-4200 GCA_039822945.1 Pseudomonadota bacterium | reverse complement strand
CCTCGACCGTACGGGCGACGAGATCCACACCTCCATGGAAGCAGGACCCATGATTGCCAAGGGCGCGATGAAGGCGACGCCCTGGATCTCGGCGTACGAGGACCGCAACGTCGACATTGGCCTCGCCTGCGGCCTCAAGGGGCGCGCGCAGATCGGCAAGGGGATGTGGGCCATGCCCGATCGCATGGCCGACATGATCGAGCAGAAGATCGGCCACCCACAGTCTGGCGCTACCTGCGCCTGGGTGCCATCACCCACTGCGGCCACGCTCCATGCCATGCACTACCACGCCGTCGACGTGCTGGCGCGCCAAGATGAGATCGCCGCGGGCGGCGCGCGCGGCACGCTTGCCGATCTCCTGACGATCCCGGTGGCCGACCGCCCAAACTGGTCAGACGAAGAGATCGCGGCCGAGATCGAGAACAACGCCCAGGGCATCCTCGGATACGTTGTGCGCTGGGTCGATCAGGGTGTGGGCTGCTCGAAAGTGCCTGACATCCACGACGTGGGCCTCATGGAAGACCGCGCCACTTGCCGCATTTCTTCCCAGGCGCTCGCCAACTGGCTCCACCACGGCGTGGTGAGCGAGGATCAGGTGATGGCGGGGATGAAGAAGATGGCCGAAGTCGTCGATCGCCAGAATGCGAGCGACGCCACCTACGAGCCCATGGCGCCGGGCTTTGACGGCGTGGCGTTCCAGGCAGCCTGCGATCTCGTGTTTGAAGGACGCGTCCAGCCTGCGGGCTACACCGAGCCCGTGCTGCACCGCCGGCGTCTGGAAAAGAAG
Organism: Pseudomonadota bacterium; assembly: GCA_039822945.1. GTDB lineage: Bacteria > Pseudomonadota > Alphaproteobacteria > Rhodobacterales > Rhodobacteraceae > Shimia_B. Next base: position 3,413 of record JBCBME010000273.1, on the reverse strand, counting down.
GCGGCGTGAACCGACGGGATTGAGACACGTGGGGGCCAGCCCCCACACGCGACAATCGTGGGGGCCAGCCCCCACACCCCCGGAGTATTTCCGGAAAGATGAAGAAGGGGCCCCGCGCCCCGAAGCGAGGATAACATGACGATTTCACTGAGCCGCGCACGGCGCATCATTCGGGGCGTTCTGGCCAAGGGCCGCGAGATGGAGCTGAAGCCCCTCTCGGCGGTGGTGCTCGACGCGGGCGGGCACGTGATCGCGTTCGAGCGCGAAGATGGGGCGGCGCCCGGGCGGTTTGCCATTGCTCAGGGCAAGGCCTACGGCGCGGTGATGCTCGGGATGCCGGGCTCGGCGCAGATGGCCCGAGCCGAGCAGCAGGCTTATTTCATGAACGCCGTGAACGGCGTCTATGGCGGACAGGTGGTGCCTGTGCCCGGAGGTGTGCTCGTGCGCGACGCCAAGGGCCGGATCCTCGGCGCGGTGGGGGTGACGGGCGACACGTCCGACAACGATGCAGCAGCAGCTGTGGCCGCCATCGAGGCCTCAGGTCTCACCGCTGACGCCTGAGGATCTGCCTAAAATCGCGGCACGCGCCAATTTGCACAGCCCAGTGTGCGGCGTGGTGGCTTTTTCATCGCGGGTGGGCGCGCTAGGTCTCTCAGCAGAGGAGACACTTCATGCGGCGCCCGCTCATTGGCATCATTGGAAACAGCTATCTCATCAACGATGAGTACCCCGCCTACGCGGCAGGGCAGATGAACGTGGAGGCCGTGCACGAAGTGTGCGGCTGCCAGCCCGCGATCGTGCCCACGGATCCCGCCTTTGTCAGCGCGGACGAGCTTGCCGAGAGCTATGATGGATTTGTCTTCACGGGCGGGCGCGCGAACGTTCACCCGAGCGAGTATGACGAGCCTGAGACCGAGGCCCACGGCACCTTTGACCGCGCGCGCGACCGCGTCACGCTCCCGCTCATTCGGGCGCTGGTGGAGCGCGGGCAGCCCATGCTCGCCATCTGCCGCGGCTTCCAGGAGTTTAACGTCGCACTCGGAGGCTCTCTCTACCCCGAGATCCGCGACCTGCCGGGGCGGGACAATCACCGAATGCCACCCGATGGCACCTTGGAGGAGAAGTTCGCGCTTCGCCACGATGTGACTTTGACCAAGGGTGGCGTCTTTGCCCGGCTCTTCGGGGCCGACGTTGTGCGCACTAACACGCTCCACGGGCAGGGGATCAAGGCGCTGGCACCGGGCATGGTGATCGACGGCACCGCCCCCGATGGCACGCCCGAGGCGATTTACGTGGCAGGCGCTGCTGGTTTTGCGCTGGGCGTGCAGTGGCACCCGGAATATCGCGCAGCTGATGATCCGGTGTCCCGGCCGCTCTTCGAGGCCTTTGGCGAAGCGGCCCGCGCTTGGGCTGCGGGCGAGCGCCCGGTTCAGAGCAGGGCGGCCTCGTAGGCCTTGAGCGCGCGGCGCGCGGTGGGGGCACCGTGGCTGCTGCGCAGTTCCGGGAAAATGGCAAAGAGCTCTTCACGGCTGGCATCGGTCAGCGCGCCCAACCCCTCGTCGCCTGCAAAGAAGCTCTCGGTGGCGGCGCCATTGGCCATGACCACCTCGTGGCGATCAAACATCATGTGCATGTAAGTGACGGTGGCGCGCGGGGCGAAACGCACGGCGTGCCCGTCCACGAGATGCTTTGCGGCCACCAGCACCTCGCTTTCCCCGAAGAGGAGCTCGGCCCGGTAACCGGAAAAGAGCATGCGATGCTGGGGGGAGACGAGGAGAGGCGCCGTCGCCCCATCGAGCGCCGAGGGCAACAGCTCCACCGGTGCGAAATCGCCCGCAGCGGGTACCGTGCGCGCCCCGATCCAGCGGATGGGCTGGGGGCCATTGTCGCGCGTCAGCACAAGATCGCCCCGGTGCAGATCCTCGATCTGGCGGGGGCCAAAGGGCGTGGCGATCTCGGTCCCCGGCGTGAAGCAGATGATGTTTTCGATATTGGTGAAGGTGACGATGGTGCCGTTTGTGAGCGTGATCGTCCCGCTCTCGGTGCTGCCGCTGTCAAAGGTAACATCGCTGAGCGATGCCAGCCCGTTGAGTTGCAGCGTGTCACCGCCCGTCTCACCATCCTCACCGCCATCGATGAAGATGTCGGCGCTGGTTTCGCCCAGGTCATTGAGGATGAAAAGATCGTCGCCCTCTTCGCCATAGGCGTCATCGCCGTCGGCCAGCTGGAACGTATCCGCGCCCGCGCCGCCATACATCTCATCCTCGCCTTCGCCCCCCACGAGGAGGTCCGCGCCGTCATCGAGCGGGATCGTGTCGAAGGTGAGATCGGTGATCCAAGCGGCCTGGTTGGCGCTGCCGTCATTGCCGTAGATGATCTCGATATCGGTGACAGGCCCCGCGATCTGGACGAGGATCGAGCCTGTCGCATCGTCTGCGCCGCCATTGCCGACGCCTGCCGTCACTTCATTGCCGTCGACGGTGTTGCTCGCGCTTTCGGCCGTGATCGTGACGGTGACCGGATTGCCATTGGCGTCAAATGCGTTGATCTCGAGCGTGTCGATCCAGGTCAGCGAGTCGATGTCGTTGATCCGGAAGGAGACATTCTCGACCGCGTCCGCGGTGTCGCCATCGTCGCTTGAGGCAAAGTTGAAGTCGACCGTGACGGTATCTGCGCCGCCATTGCCGGTCAGCACGAGCGAGGAGCTGTCAGAGAACGCGTCGTCTGTCTCGGTGTATTGCGTGGTGGCGGTGTCGACGCTCGCACCCGTCAGCGCGCCGTCATTTGTGACCGTGACGGTGACATCCATCTGCCCCGTCGTCTGGGTAAAGCCCGAGCCTACACTGGCGCCATTGCCGCCGAACTCGCTCCACTGGAAGCTTTCGGAGGTTGAAGCGGCTGGATCCTGACCGCCGTAGAGCGTGTCATTGCCGGTCCCGCCGTAAATGTCATCACTGCCCGAGCCGCCCACGAGGACGTCTGCGCCGCCATCGCCAAAAACATCGTCGCTGCCCGCACCACCGGTGATGGCATCTGCACCCGTTCCTCCTTCGGCGGTGTCGTCGCCATCGCCCGCGTTGATCGTGTCCGCGCCGGCATTGCCCTCGATGTCATCATTGCCGCCGCCGCCGGCGATCTCGTCCGCGCCGCCAAGCCCCTGGATCGTGTCATCGCCCTCAAGGCCGTCGATATCGTCGTCGAGAAAGGTGCCGGTGAGGCTGCTGTCGGATCCCGTCGTGCCCACAAAGCTCGGAATGCCCGTGACCGAGGCCCCGGTGAGCGTATCCACCGGGCCAAAATCGGGGACGAAATAGACATTGCCGTCGGAAGCGAGGATGTATTCGCCCGGCTCGGACTCATTGGTGTAGGTGCCTCCGCTCCACGTGCCCGACCATTCCCAATTGCCGTCGCCC
>JBCBME010000272.1:0-4204 GCA_039822945.1 Pseudomonadota bacterium | reverse complement strand
TGGTCGCGCTCGGCAGCGCGGTGCAGGCCATCGACGTGGAGGCCGCGGACATGGCGGACACGCTCCACGCCGATGGCCTGCACCGCGCTGCCGAGCGCGACCAGCGCCTCCGCGGCCGCCGTCACCTTGGCCCGCACCGGCACCGCGTGGTGGGACGCGTCGCACCAGCGTACACCGCATTGCTGCAACTCGTAGACGATGGTTGTGGAATGCAGCGCAATCTTCATCTCCGGAGTTTCGTCGTTGATTCCGGGGACAATGATGGGTCCTGGCCCAGTGGGTCCTAGCACTGGCCAGCGCACCAGTTCATTCACTTGCGCGTCCAGAAGGGTCATCGCCTGCGCGGCGGCGCCGGTATGCGTTGCAAGCCCCGCATTGCCAGGCGCCGACAGCGCGGCGATCAGGGTGTCATAGGGGGTGGTCTGATAAGTCATAATTAAGGGCTCCGTGGGGCGCAAAGCGCGCGAGGATCGGGAGGGGCGGGACAGACCGGCCCGGCGGCTGCCGCCGGGCCGGGCCGGGTCAGGCCGGGGTGAGCTGGCCCTGCTGATACGCCGCGACGATGTTTTCCTGCGTGGGCACCATGTTGGTCGGCCCTTGGCAGTACTGCGTGTTGGCGAGGTTGCGCAGCACCGTGCGCGCGGTCTCCGACGCCGTGCGCCAGTCTTCCGCCGGTGCGGCAAGCTCCGCCTCGAGGATTCGCCCGAGGATGGCGTAGGAGGGCTCCTCGCCCGGACTGCGCGATTTCACCCAGGACATCAGGTAGTCCTCGGGCGCGTTGAGCGCGTTGACCATGTCCCCCAGCGCGTTGTCGAGCTGCTGCCAGGTCGTCTGGAGCGTCAGGACGGCCTCGACCACGCTCTTGCAATGGTCTTCCAGCGACTGCGCCACATGCGCGGAGGAGGTCAGCAACGACAGTTCCTGTTGATCGCTGCGGATCTGCGACTTGGCATGCGACATGTCCGCCACTCTCTTGTCGAGGTCCGTTGCCGCTGTTCCGGTCATGGCGGCCCCGCCTGCCATCAGGCCGACCGCACCCACGGCCAGGACCAGGGTGGCACCGCCCGATTCCGGTGCCGAGACGATCAGGGCACCGATGATGACGGCGCCCACAGCCATCATGACTGCGCCGCCGGCGATCATTGCGTTGTCTTTGTTGATCGCGTCCTGGTCGGCCTTGACCTGGTCCTGATAGGCCTTGATTTCCGCCGGGATGCCGGCCGAGGTGCTGTTGGCCGCGTTGAGAAGCTCGGCAAAGGCGGCCTGGTCCTTGGCGACCGCCCGCTGGTAGGCCGTCAGCTGGTTGTAGACGCCCAACACGCTGTTTTCCTTGGGCAGCTTTTCGGTTCCGCCGGAGCCGTAGAGGCGATCGCGCACGGCCATCTGCAACGCCGCGATATCGTCCGAAAGATTGGTCAACGTGCCGTCCGGCGGCGTCGCGCCCGGCGGGGTTTGCCGCACTAGGCGCACCTGCTTCTCGATATCGGCAGACAGGGCGTTGTAGAACGTGTTGTAGTCGATGACATGCTGCAGCTGGTTCTGGACGTTGCCGCTCAGCGTGCCGATCCAGTGCTCGGCATTGGCCTGCGCCGTGGCGAGGCTGTCGTTCGCCGTCTGCAGGGCAGGGATTGAGGTGTTGGGAAAAGGCGGCTGCCCGATGATCGCCTTGTTGTTGATCATCAGGCATACGAACGCGCCCCCGAGAGTGGATTGCGTGTCGTCGCTGGGGGCGGCCGGGGTAGAGGCCGTCTGTTTGAGGGGGAGGTTCATAACAGGTCTCTCCGTTCTGGATTGGGTTGGGTCTTCGGGCCGATCATCGGCTGACCTGACGATCGCGCAGCAGGGGACGGTGCGGGTGTGACCGGCGTCACAGCCGGCCATCACGCTGCGTCACGGCCGGTTGACGGGTTTGAAGCAATTCCGCGCCGGACCCGGCGCCGCGCCGTCGTGAAACGGCAAACGGCCGGCGCGGGGGCAAGTCCCACACCAGCCGTGTGCAGCACGACGGGCAGTAAGGTCAGTCGGACGGGCGGGTCCCGTGCGGCGGCGCCAGCACCCGCAACGGCCTGCGGACCGCCCACAACGCGAGCAGGACGAAGGCGACGGGCAGCACGATACCCACGATAACGGCGTGCGTGGCTGCCGCGACGGCGTGTTGCACCACATCCGCGACGCTGTCGGGTAACGTATGCGCCACCCGCGCGAAGGCCTTCTCCGTTTCCTGATGTGCGATCCGGGCGCGAAGCCCCTCACCCGTCTTTGTGTCCGCCGTCAGGGCGTCGTGGAGCGTCGCAATCTGTGCCGATGTGCCGCCAAGATTTGCGGGAAGCCCTTTGGCCACATGCCCGGCACCATAAATGGCGATGGGCAGCGCCAGGGTCACAGTGAAAGCCGCAAGGGCCGCGCCCTCACACAGGACCCGAGTCGCGGAGCGGACGGGATGGCCCGGCGCGCAGGAGAGCGTCAGGGCATGGGCCGCGCCCAGCGACAGCGCGCCGAAGAGGACGACCGGCGCGATGTGCCGCGCTACCGCAAGAATGCCCAGTGCGCCCTCATAAATGGCGGCCCCCGCTGCTGCCCCGGCCAGCGCCCATTTCAGAACACGCGACAACGCGCTCACCGCCGCACCGACCTGAACATTGGCCGAGAGGCCGAGATCGACGCCAAGATTGGTACTCTCGACCACGGCGACCGCAGCCTCGATCTCTGCCAGGCGCACCAGATCAACAAGGCTCTGCTGCTGTGCGGCTGTCAGAGAGGAGACGAGAGTGTCCTCCAGGCCGCCTCCCAGCCCCTTGTCCGCGAAGACAGTCGCGAGCGCGGCGGCAAGCACGAGTGAGAACGCGGCGAAGAAACGGCTCCGCGGTTTCCCCGGGACAGTCAACCACATAGCAACGCCTCCAGCGACGCTTCGGACCCGGCAAAGCTGTCTAGGTCCACCTTGCCCGCGATGCCGGAGACTTGCCCGGATGCCGAATGCTGCCAAATCGCGTAGGTCGACACGCCGTCGGGCAGGTTCGGTTCCGCCGCATAGTCTGCCAGATAGAGCGGATAGCGCTCGAACTCCGAGCCGAGGTAGGTGTCGTAGAAGGACACGTCTGCATAGACCATCGGCGTGCAGGCCGTGCGCGATGCAACGTGGTCGAGCCAGGCGATGGCTTCCGCGCGCAATGCTGCATCGCCGCCGACAGGTTTGTGCTCCAGATCGAGGATTGGCGGGAGGTCGCCTGCCGCAATGCCAGACACAGCCAGGAAGTGATCCGCCTGGGAGACACCGGGATCGGCCGGCTCGAAGAAGTGGTAGGCGCCCGTCACGAGCCCCGCCGCGTGGGCCCCGTCGCGGTTCGCAGCGAATTCCGGATCCGTGTAGGCAACACCCTCGGTCGCCTTGATGATGGCGAACCGAACGCCGCTCTGCGCCACAGCCCGCCAGTCGACGGCGCCCTGATAATGGCTCACATCGATCCCGGGTGTACGGCTCTCCACCTCGGGCGAGAGGGGGGGGGCGGAGCGGCCCGCCGGTGCCTTTGCGCTTGGCTCACCCTGCGGCGCGAGGTCAATCTGCCCTGCCAGCTGAACTGCGGCCAGCGCAGCGACGGCCAGGATGCCTGCTGCAAAAGCGGTCCGCCCCATTGGGCGGGAGAGGCCGGACAGCGGCGTATGTGCGTGGACGTGCGATGATGAGAAGTGGGCTTTGCGCATGGGGAGTCTCCCTTCGATCAGGATTTCAGGACATCCCGAGTGTTGGCGCGACGGGGCAACGCCGCCTGTGACGGAGGTCACGGCCACGGCTCACCCGCTCTCACCATGGCTTGATGATTGTGACATCGGAGCGCTATCAGGTGCGTCTATTGCTGCCCGGGAGAGCCGGCGACAGGCGGATCGCTCATCTCGAAGGCCTGCTTCCAGGTCCCCTATGCGCGCGCCCGTAGGCACGCATTGGAGCGCAATTGGCTTGCTCCATGGCCTTCGTCTGACTGGATCATCGTTGATCCGACTTGGCCGGCGGAGTGGCTGACAGTCATTGGGACCGAGCGTGCAACGCGCCCACTCGCCCCGAGCCGTTGCGGATTTCGTCCTACAGCGCTTTGAGGGACATGGTACATGCTGAACTGTCCGGCATCAGCGCCTATGGGACATCTGACTTGATTTCGGAATGGAGGGTTTCTGGCTCATCTCCACTCCTTGGCGGTTACGATGAGCC
>JBCBME010000271.1:0-4208 GCA_039822945.1 Pseudomonadota bacterium | reverse complement strand
CGACATTGTCCATCTCGAGGTTGAGCGCCATGCCCTGGATCCCGCCGGGGAATTCCACCATTTCGCCCGCCTGGATGTTGTCGAGGCCGTAGACCCGCGCGATCCCGTCACCGACGGAAAGCACGCGGCCAACCTCGGCCACTTCGGCCTCCTGGCCAAAGTTCTTGATCTGGTCCTTCAGGATCGCAGAGATTTCTGCAGCTTGGATCGCCATTCTATCCGACCTCTTTCATGGTGTTCTGGAGTGCTGCGAGCTTCGACTTAATCGACGTATCGACCATCCGCGAACCCACTTTCACAATCATTCCGCCGATGAGGCTCTCGTCGACGGAGGCCTCCACATTCACATCTTTACCGACTTGCGCCTTCAGCGTTTTCGCCAGCTTGTCGGCCTGCGTCTTTGTCAGCGCCTTCGCAGTGGTGACCTCTGCGGTCACCTCGCCCTTTTCTTCGGCAATGAGCTCTTTGACGCGGGCCACGAAGTTGGGCACCGCAAAAAGCCGCCGATTTTGCGCCATGAGCGCGAGCGTGTTTTTCATCGTCTCGGAAAAACCCGCCTTCTCGGCGATGGCCACCGCCGCCTGTCCCATCTCCTCGCGTGTGTAGACGGGGGATGAGAAAAAGCCTCGGAGGTCATCCGAGGCTTCCATGGCCTCTGCGAGAGCGGACACGTCCGCTTCGAGCGACTTGAGATCTTTGCCTTCTTTCGCAAGCTCGAACACCGCAGTGGCGTATCGGCCGGCGATGCCGTTTGAAATCGAAGCTGGTTCGGACACGTCCACCCTTTCGATATTGTAGCCCGGCTGCGGCCGGGCCTGTGCGCGAAACTGGGTGATGCACTTGCCACCCCACGCAAATTCGGCAGCGATGTAGCAGACAGCTTCGGGGGTCGCAATGCCTCGCGACCCTGCGTCAGGCATCAAAAAATCACGTTATTTCATGCGCTTACCAAATAGCCGCAGAAAGGCGGGAAAAATATTTCCGATGGGCTCACGGTGCCGCGATCGTTTGCTGTGAAAGAATCTGTCGCGGCCGTTTTCGGCTTTCGGCTGGATTATCATGGCGTTACCTGAAACTCGCTCAAATAAGCGCCGTTTTCAAAACGTTATGGCCCGTCCGAACAGGTTCTAAGCCTCAGCCGCGGCGGGCAGGTTCGGGCGCGGGCTGGCCGATCCCCTCGAGCACCTTAAGCGGGTTCGAGATCACCTGGCCAAGCCCCGGCCGCGTCGGGCGCGGCACTTGCTTGCGCACCTCGACAACATGGACCCCACCGCCACGCCAAGCCGGAATGGAGCGTCCCACCCGCTCGATAAGCGGCCCTGCACGCAGCCAAAAGCTCGTGCGGCGCGGCGGTTGATAGAGCGCGGTCACATGGTTGACCGTCTCAAGGCCGTGATAGGCGAGACGCCCTTCGATCTGGCTCGGTGTAAATGGCCGGGAATAGGAAAACGGCGTCCCTTCCTTTCGGGCCCACGCGCTGACGCGGTTGGGCACGATGAAAATCGCCCGCCCCTCTGGCGCCAGCACGCGGTAGCATTCCTCGAGCACGGCGGCCGGATGCTCGGACGTATCAAGACCGTGGAGCACGAGGAGTTTGTCTGCGAAATCATCAGGCAGCGGCCAGAGCGTCTCTTCGCAAAGCACGCTGATGTTGGGCTTGCCTGCGGGCCAGGCCATCACGCCCTGCGGCCCGGGCATGAGCGCGATCACTCGTGCGGCGTCTGTCAGATATGGGCGCAACATGGGCACTGCAAAGCCGAAACCCACGACTACCTGACCCTGCGCTTCGGGCCAGAGCGTCACCACCTGTTCGCGCAATGCGAGCTGTGCTGCACGCCCCAGAGCGGAGCGGTAATAGAAGTTTCGCAGTGTTCGCACATCAAGGTGCAAGGCCAGTCTCCCCGCCGCCTGACACGAGAGGTAACAGCTTACGCGGCGATTGCTACAGGGTTGCTACAGAGGCGGGGCCCTTGCGCCGGGCGGGCCCGATCCCCATCTCTGGCAGCCGCCTACGCAACATGCACCTTCTCGGCATTCTTCTAAATGTGAGGTGAATTTTAGAGAAAGCCCTTGAAGGCGTCTGATAAAAACCGAAACTTAATCCTAACAGGCCACGGTTTCATGGCCGGATTGACGCTGCGGGAGCATGCCCCGTTCGCCCGCCAGCCCTGAGACCCCGAGCAGAGGAGCGCCGACAGTGCCTTCATTTTCGAATACCCTGGAACAGGCGATCCACGCGGCACTCGCGCTCGCGAATGCTCGCCGTCACGAACTGGCCACCCTGGAACATCTGCTCCTTGCGCTCATTGATGAGCCGGATGCAGCAAAGGTGATGCAGGCCTGTTCGGTGGATCTCGACACCCTGCGCAAGACGCTGGAGGAGTTCATCGAGGATGATCTCTCCACGCTCATCACCGAAATCGACGGATCCGAGGCCGTGCCAACGGCGGCCTTCCAGCGCGTGATCCAGCGGGCTGCGATCCACGTGCAATCGTCGGGCCGCACAGAGGTGACGGGCGCCAACGTGCTCGTCGCGATCTTTGCCGAGCGTGAATCGAACGCGGCCTTCTTCCTGCAAGAGCAGGACATGACGCGCTACGACGCGGTCAACTTCATCGCCCACGGCGTGGCCAAGGACCCTTCCTATGGCGAGAGCCGCCCCGTCTCCGGCGCGGTCGACGGGGAGGAGGAGATCAACGCATCGGCCTCCGAGCCCAGCGGCGAGCAAAAGGAAAGCGCCCTCGCGAAGTATTGCGTGGACCTGAACACCAAGGCCGGCAAGGGCGACGTGGACCCGCTCATCGGGCGCGCGCACGAAGTGGAGCGCTGCATCCAGGTGCTCTGCCGCCGTCGCAAGAACAACCCGATCCTCGTGGGCGATCCCGGCGTGGGCAAAACCGCCATTGCCGAGGGCCTGGCGCGCAAGATCGTGCAGGGAGAGACGCCCGAGGTTCTCTCCGGCACCACGATCTATTCGCTGGACATGGGCGCGCTTCTCGCAGGGACGCGCTACCGCGGCGATTTCGAAGAGCGCCTGAAGGCCGTCATGACCGAACTTGAGGAGCATCCCGATGCGGTGCTCTTCATCGACGAGATCCACACCGTGATCGGTGCGGGTGCCACCTCTGGCGGTGCCATGGATGCCTCGAACCTCCTGAAGCCCGCACTTCAGGGCGGAAAGCTCCGCTGCATGGGCTCCACCACCTACAAGGAGTTCCGCCAGCATTTCGAAAAGGACCGTGCGCTCTCCCGCCGGTTCCAGAAGATCGACGTGACCGAGCCATCGGTGGAGGACTCCATCAAGATCCTGAAGGGTCTGAAGCCCTACTTCGAGGATCACCACGCGGTGAAATACACCTCGGACGCGATCAAGACGGCTGTGGAGCTTTCGAGCCGCTACATCAACGACCGCAAGCTGCCGGATAAGGCAATCGACGTCATCGATGAAGCGGGCGCGGCCCAGCACCTCGTAGCGGAATCGAAGCGCCGCAAGACCATCGGCCAGAAAGAGATCGAGGCCGTCGTGGCAAAAATCGCGCGGATCCCGCCGAAAAACGTCTCCAAGGACGACGCAGAGGTGCTGAAAGATCTCGAAACCTCGCTCAAGCGCGTGGTCTTCGGCCAGAATGCGGCCATCGAGGCGCTGGCGTCGGCCATCAAACTCGCGCGCGCGGGCCTGCGGGAGCCTGAAAAGCCCATCGGCAACTACCTCTTCGCCGGTCCCACGGGTGTCGGCAAGACCGAGGTCGCCAAACAGCTCGCCGATACGCTGGGTGTGGAAATGCTGCGCTTTGACATGTCCGAGTACATGGAAAAGCACGCGGTTTCGCGCCTCATCGGTGCGCCTCCGGGCTATGTGGGCTTTGATCAGGGTGGCATGCTCACCGACGGTGTGGATCAGCATCCGCACTGCGTGCTCCTACTCGACGAGATCGAGAAGGCGCATCCGGACGTGTTCAACATCCTCCTGCAGGTGATGGACCACGGCACGCTGACCGATCACAACGGCCGCTCTGTCGATTTCCGCAACGTGATCCTGATCATGACCTCGAACGCGGGTGCAGCCGAACAGGCAAAGGCCGCCATCGGGTTTGGCCGCGATCGCCGCGAGGGCGAAGACACCGCTGCGATCGAGCGCACGTTCACGCCGGAATTCCGCAACCGACTGGATGCCGTGATCTCCTTCGGCACGCTGCCCAAGGATGTCA
>JBCBME010000270.1:0-4214 GCA_039822945.1 Pseudomonadota bacterium | reverse complement strand
CCCCAAGCTCGCCGGCTGGTTCGTGGGTCAGGTGATGAAGGCGATGGGCGGCAAAGCCAACCCGGCCGCCGTCAACCAGCTCGTCAAAGACAAACTCGGCCTCTGACCCGCGACGCAAAGTCGGTTGTGATCGCGCAACCGCCTGCGCATAGTTCCTCCAGTGATGTGAGAGGGTTGCATGTCGGCGCTTGGGGTCTGGTCTGTCTTCTTTGCGGCGTATCTGGCGTTTGTTGGCTTCGCAGAGGTGCCTTCCTGGCTGAACTGGGCAGCGCTGATCTATTTTCCGCCATGGTTTCTTGCCTGCCTCGCCGCCGAGGCGAAAAACAGCCGCGAGACATATCAGCCTTACGAGAGCTGGCTCCGTCGACCTTATCGAACGCTTGTGGACGGCGTACTGGCAGGACTGCCCAAGCTGCTCACACCCGCGACTGCTGTGAATCCACCGACGCGAGAGGGCCAGAGCCGTTGGCGGTACTTTGTAGCATACGTAGATTATTGGACGGATCTACGGGCGAGTTCGCAAGATGATTTAAAGCGACTGAGGGAGAACCCTTGGTCGTGGCCTGTCTTTGATGCGGCGCTCAAGATCGCGCTGGCGTATCCGCTGTTGTTCGCGCTCCTTTCCTGGGCTTTCGGCGGGGAGGCCGTGATAGGAAGCATGTCACTCATCGGTGACGAAGGCCCAGCTTGGTTCAGATACGCGACGGTTGGCGTCCTTGTTTTGCTTCTGGCGGCGCGAATAATAGCGACAGCCACGTCGCAAGGTATCTTCGAAAAGCTTGCGACGTGGCTGCTTTTGATCGCAGGCGCAGGCGCCTTCGCAGTCGCACTCGCACTCGCAGGCGAAGTCGCACCCGAACTCGCAGTCGCAGGCGCAGGCGAAGTCGCACCCGCAGTCGCAGTCGCAGGCGCAGTCGCAATCGCACTCGCATTCTCAGGCGCACGCGCAGGCTCAGGCGCAGGCTCAGGCGCAGGCTCAGGCGCAGTCGCAGTCGCATTCTCAGTCGCACTCGCACTCGCAGACGCAGGCGCAGACGCAGACGCAGTCGCACTAGCAGTCGCAGGCGAAGTCGCAGTCGCAGTCGCAATCGCACTCGCGATTGTCATCACGCTTTCGCGGAAAGTTGCTGCCGGTTACGTGATGCTAAGCGTCTCGACATTTTGGCTCGGTTGTTTAGCAATCGCTTTTGCTGTGGCTATTGTCGTCGATGCGGATAACCTAGGCTTAGCACTGGTCATCGGCTTTGCGCTTCTTCCTCTCCTGAACGCGCCGCTGGACTATCTGTCTTACGGGCTAACGATCTCGCTTTTGAAGAGCGGAAAGAACAAGCTTCTGCGGCACCTTCTGAACGGCTTCTTGGATGTTGCGGCGGCTGGAGCGCTCTTTTTCTTATTGTCTTGCACGTTGATGGTCGTTTTTGCGGGGTTGAGCTATGTGCGAGGGGACGGGCTAATTGACGTCAGCGAAATCCTTTTGCAGGTGCGCGACACACCGGGAGAGGCGGGCTGGATCATCGCCATGGTGGCCTCCACCCTTTTGCCGACGGCTGTTCACCTGCTCATCGTGGTGGTGTCGCTATCAACGCTCTTTTCGCCCCGTGCTTATCGCGCGCTTCTGACGCGCATGGATGATGATAGCAAAGGGCCGCCTGTCTTGCCGACCATCGGCATGGCGCTCGGGCTCGGCGTCTGGGCGCTCGTGCCTGCTGCAGCACTTTATGGGTTAGGGTGGCTCGCCATGGAGTATGCGGAGGTGGTGCGGCTCGGTTACGTCTCCGCGCTCGAATGGGTCGGGCTCACGTTCGGGATGCTCGATGCGCCTCTCCCGCCTGCAGGCCCCGCTACTTGATGGTGATGGCCAGCGCGTGGATGCGGGTCATGATGTCGGGGCCGAGGGCGGCGTAGATGGCGCGGTGTTGGGCGACGCGGGGTTTGCCCTTGAGCGCGTCCGAGGCGATCACCAGCTGGAAGTGGCTTTCGCCCCCTTCCTGGTAGCCCGCATGGCCGCGGTGGCTTTCGCTGTCATCGACCACGGTGAGCTCGGACGGCGCGAGGGCCGTGCGCAGCTTTGTCTCGATCTCGGCAGTCATTCCCATCTTTTTCTCTCCCTGCCCCTTCCAACTTAGCGGGCAAACCTTAAACTCCCGAGGCCGAGTCGCAAAGGAGCGCCCATGAACAAGGATGATCCCTTCGGTTTCGACATGTCTGTGTCGTCCGCCAAAAAGAAAAACTCCCGTGGTCGACGGGGGATGTCGGGTGCCTTCGAGACGTCGACGCGGATTTGCGACAAGCCGGGCTGCAACGAGCCGGGCAAGTACCGTGCGCCGAAATCCCCTGATTCCACCGACGAATACTGGTGGTTCTGCAAGGAGCATGTGCGCGAGTACAACCTGAACTGGAATGCCTTTGAGGGCACGACAGAGACCCAGTTTTCCGAGCAGGTGGACAAGGACCGGGTGTGGGAGCGCGAGACGAAGCCCTTCAAGCAGTCTGCGGAGGAGCGTGCCTGGGCCCGGCTCGGCATCGACGATGCGCATCAGGTGCTGGGCTCGAACGCCACGCGCAACCCGGGCAAGGCCGCGACAGGCTCGCGCCGGTTGCCCGCGACCGAGCGGCGCGCGGTGGAGATCCTTGAGGTCAAGGACACCGCCACCAAGGCCGAAATTCGCAAGGCTTACAAGGCGTTGATCAAGGTTCTTCACCCCGACATGAACGGGGGAGACCGCAGCCAGGAAGAGCAGCTCTCAGAGGTGGTCTGGGCCTGGGATCAGATCAAGGACAGCCGCAGCTTCAAGTAGCTTGAGCCGCCCGCCGCGGGATGCCGCGCCTCACGAGGGGCGCGTGCCCTCCCATTTGCGGGGGCGCGGATGGGGCACGTGGGTCCAGCGGAAGGCGGTGGCTTGCTCGGCCACGTATTCCTTACCGGCGAGATGGAGCCCGTAGAGCGAAAGCGCCCAAGGGACGGCCAGAAGCGGTGTTTTGAGAACCGCAAGGATCATGAACCACGGGCCAAACATCGTCCCGAACACAGGCAGGATGAAAGAGCCCGCCACGATGCCCAGAACGCAGGTCGCGACGATGGAGAAAAAGACGCTCCGCAGCGCGCCGCCCGTGCCCGGATGGCCAAAGTTGCGGCGCACCCCGTAGGCCACAGCCGTGGCGCTGAAACCGGCAGACAGCGTGGCGTACCAGAGGCCCGCAGAGCCCGTGAAAAAGCCGTCATCCCCCGCAATCGGGCGCAGCGCCTCGCAGGCAAGGAGCGCCCCGGTGGCGCCGACGGCCACGCATGCGGTCAATACGCTGCGCTCGGCCGGGCTCGGCAGAGTGATCGTCATCGGGTACCTGTCTCCAACTTACTCGTCACACCCCCCGCAGCTAGAGACGGCTTGCGTCAAAAATTGGGCATCATCTGAGAAAAAACCGACCGGTGTTGAGGCGGTTTTGGGCGCGCTCTTTTGGCCGGGTTTTGGCAGTGATTTTTGCCGCTTTTGCCTCAGCCTGACGTTCGGGAGATGCGGTGCGGGGCTGGGCTTCGCACGGCTCCACTAGAGCAGCCGCCAGATCTCGTTGCGCGCCGCAAATCTATAGCTTTCCGTCGAAAACAGTTCACTGAAGAAGAGTAAGCGCGCCTGCTGCGAGGAACGCGCCGCTGGGGGCGCCCGTGGCGGAGCCGCCTTGCGGCGCGCTCGAGACCCCAAGCACGGCCCCCAAAAGCGCCTCGGGTGCGGCGGCGCTCAGATCCACCACGGCACGGCCCTGGGCGTCAAGAACCCCGAGCGAAACCGGCGCCGCGCCGGGTGGGATCAGCCAGAGCTCGTGACTGCGTCCGGGCTCGGGCGCGCCGGCGATCCGCGCAACGGTGAGCTCGCCCGAAAAGCTCTCGTAGCGCGCGGAAAGCGTCACCCCCGCCTGCCCTTCGACCACTGCGGTGAGAACGGCCTGATTGATGATGGGGATGGCGTAGTTGAGGGCCACGAACGCCACGGAGGCTGCCGCGGCCGCGCCCAGCATCGCGCCCACCGCCCAGCGGAGCAGCGTCTCCCCGATGGAGCGGTGGTTGAAGAGCGCCTTATCGAGGCGCGATTTGATCTGCGGCGGGGCTGGGATGTCTGGCCCGGTGCCCGCGGCATCGGGCGTCCGTCCGGCATCTTTGCGCCCGGACGTCGCGAGGCGCGCGGCACGTCGCTCTATCGCCACACTGCGCGTCGTTCTGG
>JBCBME010000269.1:0-4218 GCA_039822945.1 Pseudomonadota bacterium | reverse complement strand
GAGCTTGCGAGAGGTGGGCGACCCGGACCGGACAGAGTTTTCCAGCAGTGCTGCGTCTCTCAGCGCACGTTTTGCCGCCGACATTGAGGATGACGGCAGTTTTTCCCTCTCTTACGTGAGCTCTGACTACAGCGTGGCGGGCGCGATTGCGTTGCCGCCGGAAGCGGACAGCGACACTGAAGCAAGCGATATCCTCGCCAACGATGCCTATGGGGTGCGCTACGAGACATCGACGGCCGCGGGCTTTGTGTCCCTGGCCTTTGATGACCAACGATGCGGTGGCGACGTGGACTTCGACGGAGCAAGCGGGACGGTGGACATCTCCCTCGGTGCCGCAAACCAATCCTTCAGTCTCGAGAAGGGCGCGGTGACCGCGCGGAGCGAGACCGATGGCGTGGACTTCGCGCTTCGTACCGATCAGGTGCCCGTGCCAGTTGACATCAACCTTGGTGGCGCGGCCCTGTCATTTACCAGCCCCCTGTCGCCACGAGACGAGGAAAGCGATGTTCAAATCGGGCTCGAAATCCGCGAGCTGGCGGTTGATGACTTCCTGTGGAATCTGTTTGACCCCGGCGAGGTGCTGCCTCGTGATCCCGCGAGCATCATCATTGATCTGGTGGGACAGGGCCGCTGGCTCACAGACATTTTCGACGAAACCGCACTGGCGACACTCGGCCCGGATGATCTGCCCGGCATCTTGAGTTCGGCGAAGATCGAGGCGCTTGAAATCTCCGCCCTCGGTGCAGGGGTCGAAGGCGAAGGCAGCGTGAGCTTCGACTACACCGATCTTGAGACATTCGACGGCTTGCCCGCACCTGACGGCGCGCTGTCGGCGACGATTTCTGGCGTAAGCGGGCTCATCGACAACCTCGTCATGCTGGGGCTTCTCCCCGAAGAGCAGGCGCTCGGGGCGCGCTTCATGCTTGGCGTGTTCACAACGCCGGTGCCCGATGCCGACGATACGGTCACGACAGAGCTCAGTGTTCTTCCTGACGGGCAGGTCTTTGCGAACGGGCAGCGCATCCGCTGACAGCGACGTGCCTTGGCAAGGGGGGGCTGGCGGATTAGGTCGCAATTCACTGCCCTAATCCAGGATCCCCCATGTCAGACGCCTCTCGCCTCGCCTCGCTCGCTGAACATATCCTGAGCGAGGCCCAATCCGCCGGGGCCGACGCCGCAGAGATCCTCGCCATGGAGGCGACATCGGTCAGCATCGATGTGCGCGCAGGCAAGCTCGAAGAAGCCACCCGCGAAGAGAGTGTGGATCTCTCTCTCCGCGTCCTCATCGGGCAAAAGCAGGCCGTTGTGGCGATTTCAGATACCTCGAGCGACGCCCTGCGAGAGATGGCCGAACGTGCCGCCGCGATGGCGAAAGAAGCGCCTGACGATGCCAGTCTCGGCCTCGCGGACCCCGCAGATCTGGCAAAAGACACCGACATCGCATCGCTCGATCTCAACGACCCCGCGGATGAGCCAGACCCTGCAGCGCTGCAAACCGCTGCTCTGGAGGCGGAGGCAGCAGCGCTTTCCGTCGATGGCGTCGCGCAAACGCAAGGGGCTGGGGCTGGTTTTACCAAGCGCGCGTTGGTCCTCGCAGCCACCAACGGTTTCATGGCCGAAGCGTCACGCACGGGATCAAGTCTCTATTGCGGCGCAATCAGCGGCTCGGGAACAAGCATGGAGCGCGATTTCGATAGCGACAGCCGCGTTTACAGAAGTGATCTGAGAGCCGCTGCGGAGATCGGCGCGCGTGCCGGTGCCCGCGCAGTGGAGCGGCAGGGCGCAAGAAAGCCCCCAACCGGCAGCTATCCGGTGCTCTATGATGAACGCGTTTCAAGCAGCCTCATCGGCCATGTGATGAGCGCCATAAACGGGTCCGCCGTCGCGCGCGGTGCCTCTTGGCTCCGAGACGCGGAGGGTGAACTGATCCTGCCCGAAGCCCTCTCGATCACCGAGAACCCGCATCGCGAGCGCACCATGGGCTCCCGCCTTTTTGACAGTGAGGGCCTGCCCACGACGGTGCGTGACTGGGTGGAAAACGGGCGCCTCACGGGCTTTGTGCTCGATCTTGGAACCGCTCGAAAGCTTGGCCGCGAGAGCACCCACAACGCGAGCCGTGGCCTCACCGGAGGGCCCAGCCCATCAACGTCGAACATCGCGCTGACGCAGGGGGCAGCGACGAAGGAAGACCTGATGCGCGAGATGGGGACCGGGCTCCTCATCACGTCGATGATCGGGCAGACCATCAATCCGAACACCGGTGATTACTCCCGCGGGGCATCAGGCTTCTGGATCGAGAACGGTGAGCTCACCTATCCGGTCAACGAGTGCACGGTCGCAGGCAACCTGCGTGACATGGTGCGCACGATGACGCCTGCAAACGACGCACGTCCCTGGCTCTCCACGGTGGTGCCGTCGCTTTTGATCGAAGGGCTCACACTTGCAGGAGCCTGATGCCGGCGCTGTCCTGGCGCTCCTCGAAGACACAGTGAGCGAGGCAGGAGAGATTGCTCTGCGCTCCTTTCAGGCCAATCCGAAAACATGGGACAAAGGTGGCGGGGCCGGGCCGGTAACGGAGGCCGATCTCGCCGTAAACGCTCACCTGCGTGACGTCCTGATGGACGCCTACCCGGATTTTGGATGGCTGTCGGAGGAAAACGAGGACAGTGCAGAGCGCCGCGACGCCCGGCACCTTTTCATCGTCGATCCCATCGACGGTACGCGCAGCTTTATCGAGGGCTCGCGCACATGGGCGATCAGCGTGGGCTACGCGATCGACGGGCAA
The DNA here is from genome assembly GCA_039822945.1 of Pseudomonadota bacterium. Classification (GTDB taxonomy): domain Bacteria; phylum Pseudomonadota; class Alphaproteobacteria; order Rhodobacterales; family Rhodobacteraceae; genus Shimia_B. The sequence continues at coordinate 1,433 of JBCBME010000269.1, read as the reverse complement.
ATGGCGGCAGGGATCGTACACCTCCCGGCGCGGGCGCTGACCTACAAGGCCCTCCGCGGGAAAGGCGCCACCAAGAACGGCGCTCCCATACAAGCACGCACCACGACAGCGCCCGATGGCGCTTCTGTCCTCTCCGCAAAGGTCAACTTTCGAGATGCGGCCTGGGATCGCGTGCCACCTAAGCCTGAAATCAGCTTTCGCTCGTCGCTGGCCTACAGGCTTGCGCTTATCGCGGAGGGCCGCTTTGACGCGATGCTCACGCTGCGCAACACGTGGGAGTGGGACGTGGCAGCAGGCAGCCTCCTGGTGACCGAAGCCGGCGGAGCCGTGGCGAGCCTCGACGGACCCGATCCCCGCTTCAACACGGAAAGGGCAGCGCTGCCGGGCCTCATGGCCGGGGCCCCTGGGCTGATCTCAAACTATCTCGCACATGGGCCACGTTTGGCCGGCTAGCCCTACCGTCCCGAACTTGACGGCCCCCGACGCGTCTTTAGGGTGCCGTGCGACCACAGCCGCGCCCTGCATCGCGAAAGGCACCAGAGCCCATGACACAACGCCTGCATCTCGTCTTCGGCGGCGAGCTCGTAGATCCCACCAAAAATGTCTTCAAAGACGTCGACGATCTCCACATCGTGGGGATCTTTCCAAACTACGAAACGGCCTACGACGCATGGAAAGCAGAGGCGCAGCGGACCGTCGATAACGCGCATATGCGGTATTACATCGCCCACCTTCATCGCCTCAGAGACGAGGAAGTAGAGGCCTCTGTCGCCGGGGAGCCCGGTGACTGAAACTCTGACACCAGCCTCGCAGCCGGGCGGTGCAACCACCTCCAGCACCCCTTTGGTCTGGTTTCACGTTCCCAGCGATGCCACGGCCCGCACGGCTGAGATGCTGGCCAAGCGGCTCCTCGCAGAGTTTGCTCGGATCAGGGTCGTCATCACGTCGCCTGGGCCACTGGAGAACGCTCGGTCTGACGGCATCGAGTTCACGATCCTCGATCCCGAGCGCCGTGCGGACGCCCAGACATTTCTGAATGCCCTCGCGCCGGACCTGTGCCTCTGGCTTCACAGCGGCATCGACACCACGCTCATGGCGGAAGTTGATGCGCGGCGCATCCCCACGTATCTGCTCGATGCGAGCGCGTCTGATCTGCCTCAGCGTCGGGCCATCTGGGCACGCTACGGGTTGCGGGGCCGCCTGCGCAGGCTCCGCCGGATCCTGACAGCAGATGAGACCAATGCCGCCCAGATCCGCAACGCGGGCGCCGAAACATGGCGGGTGGAGGTGATGGGAAAGCTGGTCCCCACACCGACCGCGCTGCCCCATGATGAAGTGGAGCGTGACTACCTGACCGAAGAGCTCTCCACGCGCCCCGTCTGGTTCGGAACCGATATTCCCTACGCGGAGGTCACTGCCGTCCTTGAAGCGCA
>JBCBME010000268.1:0-4222 GCA_039822945.1 Pseudomonadota bacterium | reverse complement strand
CGGCAGAGAACTGGAAGAAAAAAGCGGGCGCGCCCGGGTAAGGAAAAACGCGCCCGCAAGGTGCCCGGCCGTGGCCAGTAGACCCTGCGCCTGACTGCTTGGCGCAAGGGGTAGCGCGTTGGGAGAGGACCACCGCGCGCCGACCGGGAGGGGAATATCAAAGCTCATCACGCGGCCATGGCCGCCCGGATCCGCCGGGCTTGCTGCAAGGCCTCATCGATCTCGGCGCGGGTGGCGCCCTCGATGAGCCACTTAGGATCGATGTCGAGCTTCATCTTGCGCGCCGCCTTGAGGGTGTTGCGCTGCACGTAGCTGGGCAGATCGCCAGGGGCGCGCCACTGCGCACCTCGTGACCAGGAGTAAGCGAGCTTGGGCTTGACGCCGATTGCACGCTCAAATGCGGTGCGACCGCCAAACATCTCTTCGCACACCGCCAGTGGTGTAAGGTCGTAACTCATAGCGCAAGATGTAGGCGCAGGCGCAAATTGTAGGCAACACTTTTTTGGTGATCTTCACCCGTTATTTTGCGCTCGAGGGTTACTACTTGTCGCCCAATGGACGACAAGTGGTTTAAGCTAAAGCAAAAAGAGCGCGGGATAACTGCGGAAGAAATTGCGCAGGCTCTGGGGCGCGATCGATCGGCCGTCTCACGGATCTACACTGGGCGCCAGCCCATGAAGCTTGATGAAGCGCGCATTTTCTCGGAGATCCTCGACGCTCCGCTCCCCGAGATCCTGGAAAAGGCCGGCCTCGATGCCGCCGGGGATCTTGCGACGATCGCACGGCGTCCGCGCGGCTTCAGCGAAAGCGAGGCAATGCCCTACAGCCCAAAGCCCAGCGAGGCCCAACATTTCAAGAGTGTTGCGGCCGCATTGGGCGGCGATCGTCCCGGCATCGATGTCTGGCAGATTAAGGGCGGCAGCCTTGCGCTACGCGGGTTTATTCCTGGCGATTTGGTGCTGGTGGACAGCCGCCGGCCTGAGCTCGCAAAGGCCGGCGATGCCGTCGTTGCCCAGGTTTATGAGCGGCATCAAGGCAATGCGAAGACCGTCTTTCGCCTTTTCGAGCCGCCCTTTTTGCTTTCGGTCGATCCGATGATGTCGGACGCTAAGCCTTTGATTGTTGATCGTGAAAACGTCGTGATCCGGGGGCGCGTCGTGGCAAGCTGGCGCACATCAAGCTAGCAGCATCACCACTGATTTTGTGATTTTCACATTTTTTGCGTTGACGACGACAGGTCGTAACTCATAACTCTGAGGTGCAACACGCACAGGAGTTTTTCGTGGCCCGATTTGACGCTGCCCTGCCTGCCTGCCTCCATGAGGCTCAAGGCATCGCGCCCCAGGATCTCACTTTCATGGCGATCGAAGACCTCAGCGCGGATGAGCGCCGCGGCTTTCTTTTCGCCTGCGCGACCATGAGGGCTTGGGCGTCCGACATTGAGGCCAAAACCTCCACGATGGCGGGGGCCGATATGATGATCCCGCTCAGCTTACAAATGCGCAATTCCGTGAACTTCGCAGCGGGCTTGGCGCAGACGATGGCGCAGCGCGCGAGACGCTAGCCACACCGCGGGAGCTCCTGGGCGAGGCCTGTTGCCCAGCCGCCTCCACTCACCCTCGGCCGCTCGAGCTCAGCGGTCTCCCACCCCACGAGGTAGAAGATGCCAGACTTTGAATTTGTCACCGCCGAATGGGTCGCGCAGCACACGGGATTTGCGAGCGCAGGCGCGTTCTTGCGCTGCCGTGAGCGCCTCGAGGATGAGCAAGATTTTCCACCGCCCCTGCCCACCTGCAAGCGCCCGCTTAAGTGGCGGGCCTCGGCCGTCCTGGCATGGGTGGAGCTGCAAGGCCTGCCGGTCGCAGAGCGTCCCCAGGCGCCCACGCCCGGCAATCTGTTGGCACGGGCGGCCACTGCATGAGCAAGAGCGGCCCTATCACAAAGAAAATCGCCGGCCTGCGCCAGCGTGAGCGCGCCGATGGCAGCTGGCGGATCTGGTGGGAACCGCACCGCGCGGCCCGCGAGAAGGGTTTCGCGCCTGTCGAGCTCGATGCAGACCGCCTCACCTGGTCGGAAGGCCAGGCGGAAAAGCTCAACAAGAAGGTGGCCCGCGGGGCGGCGGGAAAAGCCGTCGCTCCGGGCGGCCGCTCGATTGACGCCCTCATCCACGACTACCAATCGTCGCTGGACTACAAGCACCTCGCTGAGAAAACCAAGGCAAGCTATCGGATCAACCTCAATGCGATCGCCGCGAAGTGGGGCGATGCTCCGGTGGCACAGTTCACAAAACCTGTCATGCGCACCTGGTATGAGGCTCTCTTTGAAGAACACGGCGCGTCTTGGTCCAAGGCGATCATCCGCATGTTCTCGATCCTCATGAGCCACGCGGAGATCCGCGGTTGGCGGCCCGAGGGCACAAATCCCTGCTTCAACCTCAAAATGCAGGAGCAAGCCCCGCGGCGCGTGTTTGCGCGGTGGGAAGAGTTCGATGCTTTGGTGGCTGCCGCTGAGGAGCTCGGCTGGGAAGCGATGGCGGCCGCGATACGGCTGGCCACACTGCAAGGTCAGCGGAAAACGGATCTTATCACGGCCAAGGCTGGCGATTTCTCGACGGTGCAGATCGATGGAGATCCGCGCCTGGTCTGGTCGCTGCGCCGCTCGAAGCGAGGGACCGAAGGCATGATGCCGATACACGCTGAGGCCTGCGGGTGCCTGGTCAAGATCCTCGAGGCCCGTAAGGCCGCGCCGGCCGCGCCGCTGCTGGTGGATGAGCGCACCGGGCGTGCCTATGACGAGCACCTGTTTTCCAAGCGGTGGGGAGAGACGCGCGCGCACGCGGCCAAAACCATGCCCTCGGTCAAGCGCCTGCAATTCCGAGATCTGCGCCGCACTTTCGGGGTCTGGGGCCGCGCAGGCGGCGCCAGCAAGGAAGACGTGGGCGATGTTTTAGGCAACTCGGCCGCCAGCGATTGGCAGCTGGGCGACACCTACATGCCCTCCCAGCTCACCACCACCGCGCGCGCCGTCGCCGCGATCAAGCGACCGGAGAGGGAAAACTAGCATGGCTGCCACCGACACGACCTTGCCTAAATGGAAAGCGGAGAAGACCAATAGCCCGCAAGCTGCAACTCATCGTTGGGCGCTTGTCTATGATCCTTCACCTGGCGGGAGGGATAACGCGGACGGCACCCGCAGCTTCTCAATGCGCTTTCCTGCATTGCTGCTCTACGAGGGCCTGACTGATCCCGAAAAAGCCGCACATGAGTTGGCAGAAATGCTCAACCAAGCGGAAGCTACAAGCACAAATCAGTCTGGGAGTAGCTGATGATACGCATCATTTTCGCGGATCCTCGGCACAACAGGTCGGCAAATTTGGGTGGCCCGCGCTTCATCGAAGGCTGGGTGCTACCCGATGGCTCACGCTACTTTAATCGCGATCGCTCGCTCATGTGGTTCGCGGAGACAAAGGCAATCTGCCAAGCCGAAGGCCTGAATTATGAGGGCCACAAGATATGACCGGCGCGGATTTTCCCAAAGAGCTCATGCGCAAGATGTTCCATGCCGGCACGCTCGACCTCAGCGCCGATAAGGCGGATCTCGAGGCCTTCGTGCGGATCTTCAAGGGCGAGCTCGAGGCGCTGATAGCGCTCGATTTCGCCACGGATCTGAGCAACCCAGAGGCCGATAGGCTCTTCGAGCTCGCGGATCCCACGTCCCGCACGTCTTACGAGCTCTTGGCCTGGAAGGACCGGGCTGCAGGGCTCAAGGTTCACCGCCCCATCGACGCATCTTAGGAGCCAGACGCACCATGCTAGACACCCTCCGCCAAAACCTCCCGCACCAAACTTTTCGCGTAAAATATCGGATTGAAAGCGTGGTTTATGTCGGCGCTTCGGCTGACGACCTCGACGCATTTTTGAAGTCTGATTACCCAAAAGGCGACGGCACAGAAGAGGATCTCGAGCGGCACTTTTGGAGCTGGGTCGTTGCCGAAGAGGGCTATGAATTTGACGAGCGAGAAGCCCCTGAAATCCTCGACCTCGGTGTCATCGCTGACCTCCGTGGATGACCGTCCGACTTCGGACGGTTTCGGACGGTCGGACGGCGCGCAAAGAGAAAAATGGTAGAGCTTTGAAAAAATGAGATTTTTTGGTGCCCCCAGAGAGACTCGAACTCCCGACCCACTGATTACAAATCAGTTGCTCTACCAGCTGAGCTATAG
>JBCBME010000267.1:0-4225 GCA_039822945.1 Pseudomonadota bacterium | reverse complement strand
CATATCACGCTGGTCTCGGGCTATCTCCTGCCGTTCTTTGAGTGGAACCTTTGGGGGCGTCTCTCCACCACCGTGATCGTCATGGTGGCCATCAACCAGCCCTTCACGCTTTGGATGCTGCATTCGTTTTTCCTGAACATTCCAAAGGATCTCGACGAGAGCGCCATGGTCGATGGGTGCACCCGGTTTCAGGCGTTCAGGTACGTCATCATCCCGGTCATGTGGCCCGGCGTGATCACAACGGGGCTCTTTTCTTTCCTGCTCGCCTACAACGACTTTGCCATTACGGCGACGCTGCTCAGCTCGGAGAACCAGACAATGGTGCCGCGGATTGCGAGCTTCCTCGGCTCGGTCCGAGAACAGGGCAATGTGATGTTCGCTGTTTCGGCGGTGGTAAGTGCCATGGTCCCGCTCTTCTTCCTTGTCCTCTTCTTCCAGCGGCAGATCGTGAGCGGCCTGACCGCGGGCGCGGTGAAGGGATGATGGCGCAGGTGATCTCCGTGGTCTGGCATGTGGGAGACGGTCTCCTCGTTTAGGCCCGTGCGCCCCGGCGCGCGTAGCGCCGGATCGTTCCGTAGCCGCACCAGGAGACCCTCGATGACAGAGCCAGAGACTGCAAAAGCATTCGTCGCCCAACACCTCACGGGGCTTGATCAAACCCCACCCGGGGCCGCCCTTGCGGCGCATTTCGCCGCCACCCACAGCCCGAACCATACCTATCGCGGGATGCGCCCGTTTTATGATCTGACGGGGCCGGAGGCGTTGGCGGACATCGTGTGGTCGCCCTTCAAAACTGCCGCGACCACGCTTCAGCGCAGACCGGACATGACCATCGCAGGGCGCGACCATGGACGCGAGGACGGCGCTATCTGGGTCGCGCAAATGGGTCATCTCCTCGCGGATCTGACGGGCGATTGGCTGGGCATGCCCGCGCCGGGGCGGACGGTGTTTCTGCCCTACGCCACGCTCTTCCGCGTCGAGGGCGCCCAGATCGTGGAGACCGTTGAGTTCCTCGATCTGCTCTCCGTGCTCACGCAGATGGGCCGAAATCCCTACGCGTCGCACCAGACCGGCGGGCATCTCATGTCACCAGGGCCGAAGACCCATGACGGCCTTGGCCCTCATGACCCCTCTGAGACGGGCGAGACGCTCACACTCAGCCTCGATATGCTCACCGATCTCGCAAAGAGCTACACCTCACCCGAGGGTCACATGGCGCAGTTCTGGCACCCGGATATGAACTGGTTCGGCCCCGCGGGCATTGGTGCCTCGCTGGGTTTCCCCGGCTATCGGCGCGGCCATACCGGCCCGTTCGAGAACAAGCTCGAGACCTCTGAGATCGTCGATTGGGAGGTTGCCGTCGCCGAGGGCCACTTCAGCGCCGTGATGTGGTGGCCCTGCCTTCGTATGAAGAATGTCGGCGACTATATGGGCGTGCCCGCGAGTGACGCGCTGGCTGAGATGCGCGTCATCGATCTCTACCGTCGGGAGGCGGGCAAGCTCGCCGAGAATTGGATATTCATTGATATGCTGCACTTCCTCGCCGCGCAGGGCGTGGACCTTTTGGAGACCTGACCCATGACCTTCAAACCGGACCGAACCTCAAGCCATCACCCCGCCGCAGCGCTGACGCGCGGCCACATGCCCACGAGCTTTGACATCTCTCTGGCGGATTATACCAAGGGACGCGCCCACAGGATCCCGCCCGCATTGGGGCCCGCCCAGCCGCTCGACGGCTTTGACCCCGAATACCGCAACATCGTCGACTACATCGTGCGCATCACCTACCGGATCTGGGAGACCCATGCCCGCGAGGTGGAGTATATCGGCGACTGCTACGCTCCTGACTGCAAGGTCTACGACGACTACGGGCTCCAGCCCTCGAACGAAAAGATCATCGCCGACACCCACCACACCACGGGCGCCTTCCCGGACATCATTCTCGACGCCGAAGAGGTGATCTGGGCGGGCGATGCCGAGAGCGCCTTTCACACGAGCCACCTGACACGGATCATCGGCACCAATGATGGTGAGAGCCGCTACGGGCCCGCCACGGGTCGCAAGGTGAATGTGCCTGTGATCGCCAACTGTGTGGCCAAGGGAAACGACATCTTTCTCGAGCACGTGCTCTACAACACCTCCGCGATGCTCCAGCAGTTGGGGATCGACCTCTGGGAGGAAGCCGACCGCCTCGCCGCAGACCCGCCCGCCGGATGGCCGCGGAGCCCTGCGCTCTGGGATGAGTTGAGGTCAGCTGCCGCCCCGACTGCGCCGCTGAGCGAGGCTGAGCCTGTCTCTGGTTTCGATCCTGACGCCTTCACACGCGCGCTTCATGACAGCCTCTGGAACGGGGACGGGGCGGCGCTTGCGACCTATGCGGAGGGGTTTCCCTTCGAGGGCACGACCGAACGCGCCCATGCCGGCGTGGACGCCCACCGCGCCTACATCGATGAGATCAAGGCCTGCTTCCCCGATCTCAGCCTGCAGGTGGACGAGGTCTATTGGATGGGCAATGACACCGATGGCTGGCTCATCTCCACCCGCTGGAGCGCGGAGGGCACGCATTCAGGCGGGACGCTCTACCGCGCGCCCACTGGCGCCCCCTGCCAGATCTGGGGCATCACCCAGCAACGCGTAAAGGGCGGCCGCGTGGAGCAGGAATGGCAGCTCTTCAATGAGCTCGACCTGATGATGCATATCGCGCGGGCGCGGCGCAATGGTTGATCTTGCAACTGCAAAGGCCCGCGTACGCGATTTGCATGCAGCGATCGACGCCGCGCCCGCAGGCGGTGTCGCTGAGGCGATCGTCTCCCATGTCAGCGCTGACTACCACTGGCGCGGCATGCACCCGTTTCACACGTTCTCGGGCGCCGAGGCGGTGGCGAGCGCGTTCTGGGATCCTCTCAAGAGCGCGATGGGGCCAGTCCAGCGACGGCCCGATATCTTCTTTGCCGGGCTCAGCCAGATCGGTGGTTTCAGCAGCACATGGGTCGTGGAAATGGGGCATCTCATGGGGCTTTGGGATGGGCCCTGGCTCGGCATCGCGCCCTCGCGGAAGATCGGGTTTCTGCGCTACTGCGCCTTTCACCGCGTGGAGGAGGATCGCGTCGTTGAGACAGCGGACTACATCGATATCCTCAATCTCCTGGCCCAGGACCGCCGCTCCCCCGTAGCGCGCACCACCGGTCTTGAGACCCTGTCGCCTGCACCGCGCACCCATGACGGCCTGCTATACAACGCCCAGCCGGATGCCGAGGGCCGCACCACTGTGGAGCTGATTGCGGCCATGGTGGCAGAGCTCCGCGGCGGGGGGCTTACGTCGCCCAATGACCATCTCAGCAAATTCTGGACCCCCGATATGGGCTGGTATGGCCCCGGCGGCATCGGCGCGAGCGCCTTTTACGCAGGGTATAATCGCGGCCACACCGACCCGTTCGAAGCAGAGCTCGAATTCGAGGGCTTCACCGAACACGTGGCGCGGCTGGGGGAGGGGCATTACGGCGGCTTTTTTGGCTATCCCAGTATCACGCTGCGCTCCAAGGGCTATCTCGGGCAGCCGCCAAGCGATATGCCGAGCGATATGCGCATTGTCGATCTCTATCGGCGCGAGGGCGACAAGCTGGCTGAAAACTGGATCTTCATCGACTTGCCGCACTTCTTTCAGATGCAGGGGATAGATTTGCTTCAGCAGGCCGCAGACGGGCAGGGCGGCTGAGCCGCCCCTCCAAGCCGCGCATCCGGGCCGCCAAAAGCCAATCTGCTGAACCGGCTTGAACGACTCGACAAATCAGTTGATCCCTTGCGCTAAGGTCTGCTCGTTGAGCGGGCCAAACTCTGACACAAGGAAAGCGGATGCGGCGCTCCCACTCACGGCGGATGCTGCGGCGACATGGCGAAAAATGCTCGAAGTCGTGCGCGCTACGTTCAAAAGATAACAAATCCTTCGGAAAGACCTCACGATGATCAAAGTCGGACTTCTGGGCGCAGGCCGCATTGCCGGTGTTCATGCCACGGCCATTTCTTCCCATCGGGGCAGCACGCTCGCCGCGGTCTCAGACTACTTCCCCGAAAACGCCGAGAAGCTTGCCGCGGAGTATGGCAGTACGGCGCGCACGACCGACGAGATCATCGCCGATGACAGTATCGACGCGGTGCTCATTGCCACCTCAACCGACACACATTCTGACCTGATCGAAGCGGCGACGGCTGCGGGTAAGGCGGTTTT
>JBCBME010000266.1:0-4233 GCA_039822945.1 Pseudomonadota bacterium | reverse complement strand
CTGAGACAAAAATGAGGGGATCGGTGCGCCTCTCTGATCCTCTCACCTATATGTGGCCCGGGCGCCCTGATCTGCCGCCCATCGACGAAGGAGACCACCATGGACAAGCCATTGCTGATTATCGGTGCCACATCCGGCATAGGCAAGCTGACCATGGAAACGGCTCTCGCGCGCGGTCTGCCTGTCCGGGCTTTTGCGCGGAGCGCGGGCAACCTGCCAGAGGCCGACGGGCTGGAGCGTGTCGCAGGCGATGCCTTGAAGGCCGCGGATGTGGCCCGCGCCCTCGACGGTGTGGGCGCTGTGATCGTGGCTTTGGGCATTCGGGAACGTCTGGCGATGGTCTGGGAAGAAGAGACGCTATTCTCTCAAAGCACGGCGCTCCTCCTCGGTGCGATGGCCGAGGCCGGGCTCTCGCGCCTCGTTGTGGTGACGGGCTTTGGTGCCGGGCGCAGCCGCGCCTCCATGAGCGCGGTCGAGCGGCTGGGCCATAGCGCGGTGTTGGGTCGTGTCTATGCGGACAAGACGCGGCAGGAAGCGCTCATCGTGGACAGTGACCTCGATTGGACGATCGCACGGCCCGTCATCCTCACCAACAGACCGGCATCCGGACGTATCCGCGTGCTGGACGATCCTAAGACTTGGCGCAACGGGCTGATCGCGCGTGCCGATGTCGCGACCTACCTCGTGGATGCTGCCACCGAGGGGCTCAACATCAAACAGGACGTGGTGCTTGCGCGATGATCGAACGGGGCGCGTCCTTCGAGGACATCTGCGCAAGCTTCACGTGGGACATCCCGGAGCGCTACAACATCGGCATCGACATCTGCGATAAATGGGCGGACGCAGACCCGGACCGGCTCGCCGTCATTGATGTGGCCCCATCTGGCGACGTGCGCCGGTACAGCTTTTGCGCGTTGCGCACGGCCTCAAACCAGCTCGCCAACGCGCTTGAAGAGGACGGCGTGTCCCGACCGTCGGGAACACTCGGCGACCGTGTTGGCGTGCTTCTTCCACAATGCGTGGAGACGGCGCTGGCCCATATCGCGGTCACCAAGATGGGATGCATCTCGATCCCGCTCTTTACGCTGTTTGGGCGCGATGCTTTGCTCCATCGCCTCAAGGATTCCGGGGCGAAGGCGGTCATCACCAACCGGGAGGGCGCACAGACGCTGAGCGGCCTTCGCGGGGCGCTTCCGGATCTCAAGGTGGTCTACTCGATCGATGGTGCTGCCCCGGGTGTCGCGGATTTTGCGGAGCGGTGCGCGGCGCAGTCCGAAGCCTACGAGGCAATCGATACGCATAGCGAAGATCCCGCCCTTCTCATCTACACGTCCGGCACGACAGGCCACCCAAAGGGCGCACTCCATGCGCACCGCGTGCTCCTGGGGCATTTGCCGGGCGTCGAACTCAGCCATGATTTTCTGCCTCACGCGGGTGACCTCTTTTGGACCCCGGCGGACTGGGCCTGGATCGGCGGGCTTTTGGACGTGCTCATGCCCGCGCTTCACCACGGTATCCCTGTGCTCGGGTGCCGCTTCAGAAAATTCACGGCGGAGGCGGCGTTTGCCCTTCTCAAGACCCACGGCATCCGCAATGCGTTCCTTCCGCCCACGGCGCTCAAGCTCATGAAGCTTTTGCCCGATGCGGCCGGCCAAGGGGTTTCCCTGCGCTCGGTGGGGAGCGGCGGCGAGACGCTCGGGGCGGAGCTCACCGCATGGGGCCGGTCTGCGCTGGGGGCGACGATCAATGAGTTCTACGGCCAGACGGAATGCAACATGGTGGTGACCTCCTGCGCGGCCCTTGAGGATCCGCGACCGGGATCGATGGGGCGCGCAGCGCCGGGGCACAGCGTGGCGATCGTGGATCAGGACACCGGGCAGACCCTTCCACCGGAGACGGAGGGCGCCATCGCCGTGCAATGGCCTGATCCCGTGATGTTCTTGCGCTACTGGAACAATCCTGACGCGACAGAGGCAAAATACGTGTCCGGACCAGACGGGACATGGCTTTTGACCGGGGACAGAGGCACGCAGGACGCCGACGGGCGTTTCTATTTTCTGGGCCGCGAGGACGATGTGATCACGTCAGCGGGCTACCGCATCGGCCCCGCAGAAATCGAGGACTGCCTTCTGAAACATGACGCCGTAAAGCTCGCGGGCGTTGTGGGTCAGCCGGACGATCTGCGGGGGACCATCGTTGCGGCCTACATCGTGTTGCGGGATGGCGTGGAGCCTTCGGACGCGCTGGCCGAGGAGATCGCACACTATGTCAAAGGGGAGCTGGCGGCGCATGAATACCCGCGCGTGGTCCGGTTCATTGAAGAGATGCCCATGACGACCACGGGCAAAGTCGTTCGCCGACATCTCCGCGACTGGGCTGCCGAAGCCACTGCCGCGGCCTCTGATCGCGGACGCCAAAGCTAGAGGTTGGCCATGACATCTTCCTCCACAGTCACGTTTGCTCGGGACGGGCACATCGCGGTGATCACGCTCAATCGGCCTGAGCAGAGAAACGCGATCAACGCGGAGATGGGCGCGGCGCTCAGTGATGCAATTTCCGAGCTGGAAGACACGCAGGACCTGCACGTGGGCATCCTGCGCGGCGCTGGCCCCGCATTTTGTGCGGGGATGGATCTGGGGGCTTTCCTGAGCGGCGAGGCGGAGCGCATCCTGTTTGGACCCGGTCGCCTCGGCGGCCTTGTGAGCCGCACGCGGCGCACGCCTCTCATCGCAAGTGTCCACGGTCCCGCCATCGCGGGCGGTTTTGAGCTCGTTCTCGCCTGTGACCTCGCTGTTGCCTCGCGCGACGCCGTATTCGGCCTGCCAGAGGCAAAGATTGGCCTCATTGCGGGGGCTGGCGGCGCCATTCGCCTCGCTCAATGCCTTCCACGTGTTGTTGCAAACGAGCTCCTGCTCACAGGGCGCACCATCACCGCAGAGCGCGCGGCGGCGCTGGGGCTCATCAATCAAGTGGTGGCGCAGGAGGATCTTGAGGCCACGGTGCGTGCGCTGGCCGCAGACGTTGCGGATGCGGTCCCGGCCTCGGTGGCGGCCAGCCTCGAGATCGCGCAAAAAGCGCGGTCCGAGAGCGACGAGGGTCTCTGGCACGAAAACGACCGACACCTGCGCGCACGTCTTGCCTCCGACGAAGCCAAGCACGCCGCCCAAGCGTTCCAAAAGAGTGGCAAGTCATAGTCGGGATCTTCGGCTTAAAGGCGCGCCATCATGGGCCAAGTTCCGGTCGGACACAGAATCCGCCTCGCAAACCACCTAAGCTTCTGATTACATGATGTTTTGTTGGGCGTCTAAGAGTTCTATGCTGCGTTTCGCGCCCTCGCCTACGTGTCTTCTGGCGTTGTCAGATCGATCAGGCTCTTTTCGCTTCGACCTGTGAAGCTCTTGGGCGGGAACAGGTCATTCGCTGCGTGAGCGTAAATGCTACTCAGATCGGCCTTCCTTATCTGGATTTCGAAGCGCCTTGGAAGGCTAGGACCCAAGGATTGCCCGCGATTGGGGAAAGGACTCAACGCTGAACACAGCTAGCGAATAAACCTGAACTCCAGCAGGATCATGCCGTTTATTATATTCGGGGCATTGGCTTTCCAATTTCACTTTGGTTTTCGATAGCATTTCGTTTGCCTCGCATGTCAAATGGCTTCCGATGTTTGGATATTTCGCGCAGGACGAAAGTCTGTCTCTATAAAGTAGCCTATGAGATCAGGATAACGAGCAAGAGGCCTCCAACGAGCCCCACATTTGCTACGAATGAATTGGCTGCTGATATCCAATTTTCAGGAGCAACACGCCAAAACGGATGGGCGGCAATGCTCGCGATCAAGGTGAACGCTATTAATGCCAACGCGCAATAGATTGTTCCAGCGTCGAATATGATGCCCGCAGAGCAGGCGGCCTGAACGATGATCGTCACAGCCGCGGTTATAGCGGGAAGGGGTAGACCGAGTTGCTTCATCTCCAGAACAGCGCCGGGAAAATCTTGAGCTTTCCAAATGGCACTGAAGGAAAATGGAGCGGTCAATAGGACGCGCGCGATGAGTTCCAGGAGCTCAGCTTTTTCAATGAACATACCAAGCAAACCTAGCTCGCTCGACACGCATTGGGGGGCAGAGCTTGGCGCTGGAGCCTAAACCTGCGAGGATCAGATATCGATGCGCTGCGGGGATCTCCATGCACTCGTTGCGCAGAATTGAGAGGCTTCAACAATCGTGCATGCGGC
>JBCBME010000265.1:0-4241 GCA_039822945.1 Pseudomonadota bacterium | reverse complement strand
GTTGACGATGACGGCGACACGGCGCCCTTCGCGATTGTTGAGCACTCGGTTCAGAAGTGTGGTCTTACCGGCGCCGAGAAAGCCGGAAAGAACGGTAACGGGAAGGCGGGTATCTGGCACGGGAGAGGTCCTGCTTGATTCTGTTATGTTATAACATTACTGGCCCCCTCAGGCGGTGCAACCCGACCGGGGCCACGCGCCGTTGACGTGCATGCCAACTGAACGGTGGATGTGATGAAGTTTGAGGATGTCGTGCGGCGTCTGGCGCTTATACGCATTGTCCAGCTGGCTCATCGGCTAGCGCACGCATGGGTGGTATTTGCAGCCTTCGCCCAAGATGCTCAGCTGGCGTTGATCCCGCACCTTCGTTTGCGCGCGAACGATCTGGAACCGGCCCGAGCGGCACTGACCTGAGGAGGGAAGAGATGTCCTTTGTCCCAACGACCTACGATGAGTGGAAGCATTGCATTACCGTGAAATGCGATATCCCGCTTACCCCTGATTACGTGGACGAGCGCATCGCGGCCCTCACCGATGACGGCGACTATCACACGCAAAAGTTCATCTCGCGCTGGGGCACCAAACATCACGCCCGAACCCTCGACTGGTTCAAGCGCGCGAAAGAAGAGCTCGCGGCGAGCGCGAGCTAGGCCTCAACGGTAAATTTCGAGCTGAACGGCAGGCTCGCTGCACCCAGTGCCTTCGGTGAGAGGGTCAGATCGCTCGGGATGGCGGAGATGCCTGGGCACCGTGCCTCAACTTGCCGTGCAATCTCCGCGCAGATCGATTTCGGCGCGATCGACGCCACCACGACGGTACTGACAGGCAAAAACTGGGTTGCTGCCAGCAGCGACGTCTCGAGCTCCGCCACACAGGCGCTGAGCCAAAGCTGACCTGGCTCTCCCAGATCAGGCCAGTCCGCGCTGCGATCCCAGAGGTTTGCCGCCCCGGCCTCAGACGCATTGACCCTCCGTTCCAGCTCCAAAAGCCCCGCGGGCTTGCTCGCAGGGGCCCGTCCCTGAAAGATCTCGTGGTGGAGGATCAATCGGTGGTGAAGCCGCGCGCCGATGTAGAAATAAAGGTAGTCATCGATGGTTTTCGCCGCGCCGAACATGCTTTCGCCTGCGGCGGCGGCGGTGATGTCATTCTGGACGTAAACCTCGATGCCCAAGGCCTCTTCGATCTCGCGGCTCAGCGCCTCAAAACGTTCTCCCGTGCCGGAGGGAGTGAGGGCGAGTTCGTCGGCGTCTTCGGGTATGGCGATACCGATGCCCGCGAGGCGCCCCTCTTGCCGGTCAGGCAGGGCGTCGAGTGCTTGCTGTACTGTCGTGACGAGCTGCGTCTGGTTAGAGCTCTCATCGCGCTCGGGCAGGGGCACGGTGGTCTGAAACCGCGGCTGGCCCACGAAGTCGATCATCACCACCTCGGTGTGCTTGTGGCCAAAGCTGATCCCCACCGAATACGCACCCGCCGGGTTCAGGGAGAGCGGCACCGTGGGCGGGCCCATCCGCCCTTTGACGGCCTTGCCCTTGGTGACCAGTCCCTCCTGTTCGAGCGACCGCACGATCACGGAGACGGTCTGCGCCGAAAGCCCTGTGCGCGTGCCGATCTCCATGCGCGAGAGGCCCGCACTTTGTAGAAGGAGCGAGAGCACCAGCCGTTCATTGTAGCTGCGCACGCTGACGGCGTTCATCCCGCTGGCGCGGTCTGCGATCCTGATGGGGTTGGGGGGCGCAAAGCGCATATCGGGCATCAGTCGGCCCATCCGATATTGATCACCTCTTGGGCGAGCGCCCGCCCGAGCGTGGCATGGGCGTCGCGGCTCAAATGAAAGCCATCCGCCGGGTCAGACGTGATCACCGATCCCGCGTCGAAGTAATGTACCTCGAGCGAATCCGCGATCACCTCGAACTCATGGGCGAGCTGGTGGCTCTTTGGTTGCGCGCCGGAAAAGATGCCCTCCCACTCGCCGATATCGTCGAGCATGGGGGGAGGGGCCACCACGAGGATCTCCGGGCAGTGACCACCTGGGCCCGGATTCAGCTCCCGGATGTCGTGGATCAGGCAGCCGATCCCCATCGCGACTTCAGAGGCGGGCTGGTGGAATCGCGCCTTCAGGTCATTGGTGCCCAGCATCACAATCACGAGGTCGAGCGGCGCGTGGCTCATCAGGCAGGGGCGCAAGTAAAGACGCCCGCTCTTGATGTCGCCCTCGATGGGGTCGGTATGGACGGTCGTGCGCCCGCTCAGACCCTCTTCCAGCACGTACCAGTCGGACCCGAGCACCTCGCGCATCACGCCGGGCCACCGCTCTGCAGGGCCAAATCTGTCGAGCGGCGTGCCGCCGGGTACTTGTCCGTGAGTGTTGGAGTCGCCAAAGCAAAGCACTGTTTTCATTTGTGTATTTCCGGATCTCCGCTCTGGTCGCGCCCGCATGCTTGGGCTCGGGACGCGCCAAAAGCATGTCAGGTGGGGTAGGGCGGCGCAATCGAAATACTTATTCATTCAATCTGAATAAGTATTGACAGCCGCGATCCCCGCTGTTTGAACAAGCGCCACAAAAAGCACTCATGCTGTTCCGAAAGGGCGCCGTCACAGGCGCCGACCCAGGGGTGAAACGCCCTGTTCTGGGACCGGGAAAGGCATGTCGCAACCACATGGGAGGAGACCCAGAATGAACTCGACGCGTACGGCGACGGCCGCACTCATGGCCGCATTCCTCGGCACCACCGCTCTGGCGCAGGACGTCGCCCTGATGGACGGGGTGGAGCCGCGCCCCGAGGGCAATTCGATCGTCGCAGAAGGCGCGTTTCAGACAGAGGCGCCCTGGACCGTGGCGATGAGCCACTTCGGCGTGAACGCCAATACCTGGACCGTTCAGACCGCCCACGAGGCGCAAGGGATCGCGGATGCCGACAGCCGCATCGAGAACTTCATCATGCTCGATGCCAACTTCGATCAGGCCAAGCAGGTCGCCGATATCGAAGACCTGATCGCGCAGGACCCCGACGTCCTCATCGTGATGCCTGTCACGCCCACCTCCGCCGATGCCGGCATCCAGAAGGCGATCGATGCAGGCATTCCCGTCGTGGTGCATACCGGCCGGACGGAGAACCAGAACTTCACTGTCGATATCCAGGGCGGCGCCGAAAACTTCGGCCGCGTGATGGGCGACTTCCTTGTCGAGCAGATCGGCAACGAGGGCCGGATCTGGGTGCTGCGCGGCCTGCCGTCCCACCCCGAGGACATCAACCGCTACAACGGGCTCATGCAGGCGCTCGAGGGCACCTCCATCGAGATCACGCAGGAGGATTACGGCAGCTGGGTCTATGACCTCGGCAAGAGCCTTTGCGAAACCTTCTACCTCAACGACCCGATCGTGGATGCGATCTGGTCCTCGGGGGCGGACATGACACGCGCTTGCGTCGACGTGTTGACCGAGTTCGGCGCTGACATCCCGCCGATCACGGGGGAGGGCAACAACGGCTTCTTCGGTCAGTGGCTGGAGATGGGATATCCGTCGATCGTCGCCGAATATAGCCCCTCCCAGGCTGCCGCGGGCGTGCGCGCTGCCGTCGCCCTTCTCGAAGGGGAGGCGCTCCACAAGCACTACATCTACGAGCCCGAAGGCTGGGACGCGGAGAAAGCCGCCCAGTTCTACCGCTCTGATCTCTCCGCCAATGTCTGGTGGCCCACCGAACTGCCTGAAGAGACCCTCCAAGAGCTCTACGGCAACTGACCCCCTCCCGGTCAGACTGTTCTCGCGGGGTAGCCTATCCCTCGCGAGAACGATGAGGTTTAGCAAGCGGTCACACACCATGCTGCCAGCAGTAAAGTTCAGCGGGGTCACCAAGCGGTTTGGCTCCACCATTGCCGTCAATGACGTCTCATTCGAGGTCATGCCCGGGCGCGTTCACGCGCTCATGGGGGAAAACGGCGCGGGAAAATCCACGCTCATGAAGCTCCTCGCAGGCGTTCACGCGCCTGATGCGGGCGAGATCGCGCTTGCAGGGCGCGCCCGACAGTTTGCAGGTCCCAGAGACGCGCTCGATGCCGGTGTCTCGACGGTCTTTCAGGAGCTCTCGCTCCTCCCGAACCTCTCGATTGCTGAAAACATGTTTCTCGGCAAAGAACCCGTCGGGCGCTTTGGCGTCCCCAACCGCGGCGAGATGCATGACCGCACCCGCGCCGCACTGGCCGAGCTCGGCATGACCCTCGATCCCGGCACGCTTGTCTCCGAG
>JBCBME010000264.1:0-4242 GCA_039822945.1 Pseudomonadota bacterium | reverse complement strand
TGAGAGCGCCGCCAAAATCTATGCGAGCCGCGCTGCATTTGAGGCGGCTACGATCCCCAATGATGTGCAGGCAACGCGCTTTGTTGGCGCGGGCAACATCCTTCTTGATGTCATCCGGGCGCCCGCTGGCTACGCCCATGCCTGCATCACGTCAAACGGTGGCACCGTGCTCTGGCAACCGCCAACCGATGAAGCCAGCCCGCAGCACTACGCAGAGAACCTTGTCGAGGGCGCCACGGACATGTCGGCCGCGATCCTCAAGGTGAAGCGCTTCATGTCTTACGGCGACATTCCACCGCATCCGGCAACCACATCTGCCATGCACGCCATGGTGAAAAACACCACCTATCGCACCATCGACGGGAGGGGGCAGATCCTCGGCGTGAGCTCGCCTCAGATCTTTGGGGGATTGGATACCAATCACGACGGGACTTTCGATGTCCCCGGCTCCGGGATGCTCCACGCTGTGCGCGTGACAAACATGAAGTTCAAAGCACTCCCAGGCTTTGACAACACGCCTCTCGCGACGTTCGATCACCCGACCGAAGGCGTAATTACGGCCGTGCCAGCGTGCGTTCTTTTTGTCGGCACCTACGACCAGTACGACCGCAAGACCACCATGGGGCAGAAATCGCTCGTCTCTCAGGTCGAGTTCTACAATGTGGAGGTTGACGCCTCTTTTCTGACCAATGGCGCCTTCTTCCAGAATACGCGCAAATGCGCGCTCCAGCACGTCTACATCGCCAACATTCAGCAGAACGGCTATGGCTTTCTGACTAGCGTGGGCAACTATCTTGAGACGCCGAACGTGCATGGAACGGTCAACCCAACCGGCCTAGGCACGCAGAACACAGAGCTCCGGCTCATTGATGTGACCGTGCTCATTCGAGACCGCCGATCGCAAACGCCTTTCCCAGACGGCCACAACGACGAGAGCTGGAACGGCACGTGTTTTGGCTGGTTCACTGCCGATGGCTTCATGTCTCGGTGCATTGGCACGGCGAGCCGGACCTCGATGATCATCGACGCCACCACCAACATGCAGCTGGATCAAATCCATATGTGGGGTGGTCCGGTCATTATCGGCAAAGACTGTGCCCATATTGCCATCACCAATGTCTACTACGATTTCGGAGATTGGCGCTTCTACTCGTTCAACCACAACTGCGCCGCCCATATGCTCCTAGCGGGCGTATCCAACCTCGTCATGGTCGCGACAGAAGAAAACGAGACCGGCGCCGGCTTTGTGATGTCCGGCCTCATCGCTACGAATGGCTCCAATATTGTCTTCGAGGAAGACAAGAGCCTTAACGCGAACGCATCGTGGGCGCCCTTTACGCAGCGTCAGCACACCTTCACGGCCATGGCGATCGATGAGGCGACAACGCCGTTCCGCGAATACATTCCCAACACCCGTTATTTGACCTTCGATTACCGTACCGTTTTCATCGGCGCGGTTGATTTTGCTGGCGAAGTCGGTGGTGCCAGCGTCCAGTCTAGCCCAACAGACACGGGCGCCGGCAAGCTGCTCAAGAACGGTGCGCATGGCCTAGGTGAGCTGGGCGATCTGGAGTTGCTGACAGACTTTGAAGCGGTGCTCGTGCCTGGCTATGCGCTGTTTCAGGAGCACACCGCCAACGCGGCGCCAGGGGATGGAGAACCTTACTTCTGCGCCGCACATATCGCCAAAGGCGGAGCCTATAGCGCTTCGATCCATGCGGCGCGGCTCACCGATAACCCTGAAACCCACAAGGCATGGTGGGGGCTGCGCTCTGGGCAGGAGGTGAGCCCAGGGCAGCCCAATCCGCCTTTCTGGCATGAGATCCAACTAGGCGTCGCCAATGTATCCGATCCCGACACGGTTGATGAGGCCTATCGGTTCGAGCCCAATGGCACATTCCAGGTCCATGCGATCGTGACCATCGATGTCACCAATCCAGCGCCGCAGACCTTTCCGTTTCCCACGCTGCCGGCTGGCAAGGCGCTCAGGGGCTACATGGGCACCAACCAGCAAAACCTGCCGGCCACCATGGCGCACCTCACAGGGACGCCCAACGCCGCGCTCAGCCACTCCAACATCCTCGCACTTGTGGCCGATGCCAGCGTGCCGGGCTGGACGATCCACCTTGAGGCGGCCGGCGCGGCAGCCGGCGGCGAAGCAGACAAACTCATCCTGAGCGCATGGGGCGCTTGGGAATAACAGGAGACAGACCATGCAGGCATCAGGCATCGATCAGCTGCTACACTTCATTTCGATCCCAGAGAGCAACGGCAACCCCGATGCGTATTGGGGCAAGATCCGGACGGAGCATAAGCCTCCCAAGCGCCTCACGGAAATGAGCGTGCAAGAGGTGCTCGCCTGGCAAGACAGCATCGATCCGCTCTACATGAGCGAGGCCTCCGGCGAGTACCAGTTCATGGAGGACACGCTGCGCGGGCTCTGGCGCGAGGCTGGCGTGCAGCTGGACGATCTTTTTGACGAGCGCACGCAGCGCGCCCTCGCCCTGGCGCTCCTGAAACGCCGCGGCCTTGAGGACTATCTGGCCGGCCAGCTGAGCGCGGAGCAGTTCGCGCAAAACCTGTCCAAAGAATGGGCAAGCCTGCCCGCGATCACGCGCGATCGTGCTGGGCGCCCGGCCCAGGGCCAGAGCTACTATGCCGGGGACGGGCTGAACAAAGCACACGTCACGATCGCGGCCACCATGGAAGCCGTGAACGCTGTGCGCGCCACGACGCCGATCGTCACGATGCCGGCCCCGGCAGTGCCCGAGCTGCCCCGTGAGCTCGTGGATCTCATGGAGGAATGCGAAGGGCAGGGCTCCAAGACGGATCTCTTCAATCGCGCGATCCAGTATCTCAGCACGGGCGGTGCCTTCACCCTCATGTCTCAGCTGAACCAGCTTGATTGGCGGATCGTCGTCGCAGGCATTGCCGCCGCAAGCCTTGTGTTCGCCGTTGCCGTTTACACCCGTCGCAGCCGGGGCCGGAAAGCTGAGAAGGCCGCGGCCGCCCGGTATCGGCTCGAAGCCCTGGGGCAGGCGTAATGGCCGCGCTGTGGGTGCGGTTTCGCATTTGGCTGGGGGCGGCGGCCGCGTTGCTGGTTGCTCTCCTGGCGGCGCTCATGCGCGCCGAGCGGCGAGGAAAAAAGGAGGCCCAACATGAGGCAGATAAAGACAGGCGCGATCGTGAGGCTCAAGGCAGACATGCGGTCCGCAAGGGCCGGGATAGTGGCCTTTCTCCTGATGAGCGGGTGCGCCGCAACGATGGCCGTTGGCGTGGGCTGTAGTGCCTATGCCGAGGCGCGCCTTTCCATGCCTCAGCTGGGGGAAGATCTGTTGAGCCAGTGGGTCTCGGATCTTGACGATCGTATGACGGGAGCGTGCCGATGAGCTCGCGCCAGGCACTCGCTAAGAAGGCGGCCGTCTCTCTTTTCGATCAGCTAATTAAGGTTGTTGCTACTGGGATTTGGGCACTCGTCCTGGGCTCTGTTGCTTTTGCGCTGGACGTTGTGCGCGAGCCTTTCATAGAGGCCTGGCAAACTGTGCGCGAAACGCCCGCCCAGCTTGACCGGATGGAAAGCAAGATCGATCGCAACCGCGACGACATCAACGCGCTGCAAGTGCCGCGCAGCATTTTCCAGCTTAGCGAGTTGCTCACAACGGTGCAGGGCGCTGACGCCTGCGTTGAGCAGCGTCCATGCACGATCAACACGAAGCTGCGCCGCTATGCATCCGCGCTGAACTGCCACTATCTGCCAGGTTCCGCAAAGTACGGCTTTATCGATCCGCAACGTGACGAGCCGATCTACCTGCAGCGCGTCGGGCCGCTCACGGGCGAGCGGGATTTTGGCATTGTCTGGGAGCCCATCAGTTTCAGCTTTATGACGCCGGAAGGCCTTTCACCGGCGGCCGAGTTCTTTGCCGAGGGAGACTACGTGGACTGCCCCGGTATGCGTGAGGGCGATCGCCCGATCACGTCCCGATCAAACCCCATCCGCATCCCCATCGATCGCGACTAAAAAACCAGGAGACAGATCATGCCACCCGCACCCCTTACAACCGGCCGTCACGAATGCGATGGCACCTGGCAGGCGATTGCTGGCCCCGGCCTCTTGATGATCGAGGCGCAGGACGCAGATCCCGAAGCGATGCGCATCGCAATCAGCACGGCAGAGCCCGCAGATGACACCATCGGTTTCCGCGTGCTGCCCCGCCTGCCCAACCAGCTGAGCTCATTGGTTTA
>JBCBME010000263.1:0-4257 GCA_039822945.1 Pseudomonadota bacterium | reverse complement strand
GCGCCTGAGATTGGCGAGAATTCGCCGACCGGCACCTAGAGTGCTTTCAGCGCGCCACCTACCTCATCGACGGCACCGGCAAGATCGCGCAGGTCTGGCGCAAGGTGAAAGTGCCCGGCCACGCCGATGCGGTCCTCGACGCGGTGAAAGCACTCTAGGTGCCGGTCGGCGAATTCTCGCCAATCTCAGGCGCATATGCCGCAGTTTTGCCATCTTTGCGGGGGACACCGTTGCGAGGCTGTAACAGTGTGGATAAACACACGCGCAGTGCTTGTGAGGGTCCCCCGGGAATAGGGCCGCTCAGACGAACAAGGGCAACGGCAGCGGGGCGCAGAATTTGCTGGCAGGACTCAGAGTAAAGCTTCATGCGGCGCTGGAGCGCCGCTTCCCTGAAAAGCGTCTGTTTTTGCGCACCGATACCGAGACAAGGTTTGTCCGCCTCGGGCCGGGCACGCAGCTCATGGCATGGGTTGGGAGCACCAGCGTGATAGCCTGGGCCATCGTGGCCACCGCGATCCTTTTGATGGACAGCATCGGTGCGGGGAATTTCCGCGAACAGGCCAAGCGCGAACAAGCCATCTACGAGGACCGCCTCAACCACCTCTCCGAACAACGCGACATGCGCGCCGCCGAAGCCGCGGCCGCCCAGCAGCGCTTCTCCTCCGCGCTCGAACAGATTTCGATCATGCAGGCACAGCTCCTCGAAGGTGAGGACCGCCGTCGCGAGCTCGAGCGCGGCATCGAGATCGTGCAGGCCACGCTGCGCCGCACCGCGCAGGAGCGCGACGAGGCAGAGACCGCCCTCACCGCAAAGCTCGCCGAGCTTGACGCCAATGGCGGCGCCGCCCCCGAAGCCGCACGCGCCGAGGAGATCGAGGCAACGCTCGCCTTCCTCGCAAACGCTCTTGAAGACACCGCGCTTGAGCGCGACAGCGAGGCCAGCGATGCCGCCCTCGCGCTTTCTGTCGCCCAGGAGATCGAGAATGAGCTCAAGCTGCTCGAGGCGCGCAATGATCAGATCTTCCGCAGGCTCGAAGAGGCCATGACCGTCTCCGTCGAACCGCTCGACAAGATGTTCAGCGCAGCCGGTCTTCCGACCGAGAGCCTCATCGAACAGGTCCGCCGCGGCTATTCCGGCCAGGGTGGCCCGCTGACGCCGCTGACGATCTCGACGCGGGGGACTGCGCCCAATCCGGATGCCAGCCGCGCCAACCGCATCCTCGACGATCTCGACCGGATGAACCTCTATCGCATCGCCGCTGAACGGACCCCGTTCTCGCACCCGGTGCGCGCCACGCACCGCTTCACCTCGGGCTTTGGTCCGCGTTGGGGCCGGATGCATAATGGCGCAGACTTCGCCGCCCCTACCGGCACCGACATCTTCGCCACCGCCGATGGCGTGGTGATCAGCGCGGGTTGGTCACAAGGGTACGGCCGCCTCATCAAGATCCAGCACGAGTTCGGCATCGAAACGCGCTACGCGCATTTGTCCAATATTCGTGTGAATGTGGGCCAGCGGGTCTCGCGCGGCCAGCATATCGGTGATATGGGCAACAGCGGACGGTCGACGGGCACGCACTTGCATTACGAAATCCGTGTCGGTGGGAAGCCCGTTAATCCGATGATCTACATCAAGGCTGGAAGAGATGTTTTCTAAAAGTAAAATCAATGAGGCAGGCCCGTCTGGCGACACTGGCGCCAAGGCCGACGCCAAGCCCGACGTGAAGCCCGAGTTCAAGGCCGCCGTTTCAGCGAGCCCCAAAGCCAAGCCGCCCGCATCGATTCTGTCGGCTGATCTGACGATCACGGGCAATCTACGCACCTCCGGCGACATCAACATCGAAGGCCAGGTTGAGGGCGACATCCGCGCCCACCTCCTCACCGTGGGCGAAGGCGCCACCGTGAAGGGTGAGTGCGTGGCAGACGACGTCGTCGTCAATGGCCGCATCATCGGCCGGGTCCGCGGCCTCAAAGTCCGCCTGACATCGACCGCCCGTGTCGAGGGTGACATCATCCACAAGACCATCGCCATCGAGAGCGGCGCGCATTTCGAGGGCTCCGTGCAGCGACAGGACGATCCGCTGTCGACGAGCGGCGGCAAAAAGCCCGCAGCAGCTGTCGCCGCCAAAGCAGAGTAGACCTCGACCATGTCGAATTCCGAAGCGCCGCAGACCTCTGCGGCGCTTTCCTTTTGTGCGCCCGAGGCGCGGCGCGGCGTCCTCATCGCGGCCATCCTCGCGTCTTCGCTGGGCTTCATTGACGGATCGGTTGTCTCCATCGCGCTTCCGGCCATGCGGGCGAGCCTTGAGGCCACCCTCATCGAGGCGCAGTGGTTCTCCAACGCCTACATGCTCTTTCTCTCCGCGCTCATCCTCGCGGGTGGGGCGCTCGGCGATCGGTTTGGCCTCGCCCGCGTCTTCAGCATCGGGATCGGTGTTTTCATCGTGGCCTCCGCCGCCTGCGCGGTCGCTCCCACGCCGGAGACGATGATCATCGCGCGCGCGGCCAAGGGGATCGGGGCCGCGCTCATGGTGCCGGGTTCTCTCGCGCTCATCTCGCGCGCCTATCCGCGGGCGGAGCGGGGCCGCGCCATCGGGATCTGGGCGGCGGCCTCGGCCCTCACCACGGCGCTCGGCCCCATCATCGGCGGGCTCGTCCTAACGCTGGGCGGCCCCGAATTCTGGCGCTGGATCTTTGCGATCAACCTGCCCCTCGGGGCGCTTGCGCTCGTGATCCTGCACCGCGCGGTGCGCGAGGATCACTCGCAGGCCGGCACCCCCGTTGACTGGATCGGCGCTGTGCTTGCCACGCTGAGCCTCGGTGCCCTCGCCTACGGCTTCACCATCCTCGAGGATGGCAGCCGCGCCAGCGCAGCCATCGGTGCAGGTGCGGCGCTCATGGCGCTCTTTCTCGTCCACGAGGCGCGCGCCGAGCACGCGATGATGCCACTCCGCCTTTTTGCCGATGCCCGCTTCACCGCCGCCAACCTTGCCACGTTCCTCCTCTATGCCGCGCTCGGGGCGATGCTCTTTTACCTGCCCATGGCCGTCATCACCGCCTGGAATGTCACCCCGATCGAGGCCTCGGCCGCCTTCGCGCCGCTCTCGATCTTTATCTCCACCATGTCGACCCGGGTGGGAAGCCTCGCGGACAGGCTGGGGCCCGAGCCCGTGATCGCCGCGGGCGCGGGGCTCGTGGCGTTGGCCTATGTCGGGGTCGCGCTCACCGCCCCTCTCGCGGCGTTCTGGCTGGCCACCTTTCCAGCCATGGTGCTGGCAGGCTTCGGGATGGCACTCGTCGTCGCGCCGCTCTCCACCGCCGTCATGGCTGCCGTCGATGACAGCTCGCAAGGCGCGGCCTCCGGCGTCAACAACGCGATCAGCCGGATGGCGAGCCTTCTATCCATCGCGGCCTTCGGCTCCCTCGCGGCGTGGGTCTATGGCCGCCAGGGTGGTGCTTTGAGCTTTGGCGCGGAAGGCGGCGACGCGCTCCACCGCGCTGCCGTCACGCAGGCCTTTGCAGATGTCTCTTGGGCCGCGGCCGCGCTCGCCGCGGCTGCTGCTGTCACAATGGTTCTGATGCGCGCACCACGGGCGGCCGCGTAGCCGCCCAAGGCACGGTCAGGTGCCAGCTCTGCCCCAGATCGAGGAGCCCGATATCGCTGCCCCGCGGCCCGATCAGCTGCATCCCGATGGGCAGCCCCGCCTCTGAGAACCCGGCGGGCAGGCTCAGCGCCGGAAGACCAAGGAGGCTCGCCGGCACCGTCACCTCCATCCAGCGGTGGTACGTGTCCATCTCGCGCTCCGCGATCTCGCGCGGCCAGTCCCACTCCGCCGGGAAGGGCCACATCTGCGCCGTGGGCAAAAGCAGCGCGTCGTAAGTCTCGAAAAGCGTGGCCGCCGCCATGAACCACTCCGACCGCGTCACCGAGGCGCGGTGCACGTCCATGGCGCTCAGCGCCAGCCCACGCTCCCCCTCCCAGATCGCGGCAGGCTTGAGGAGCGCGCGCTTGGACGCATCCGCCATCAGCGGCGCAAGCGAGGCGCCCACCGTCCAGGAGCGCAGTGTCGTCCAGCTCTCCCACAGCGCCTCCGCCGAAAATGGCGGGTCAAGCGGCTCCACGTAGCAATCGCAGTCCGTGAAATGGCTGAGCGCGCGCTCGCAGGTCTCAAGGAGGCCTTCCTCCATTGGAAAGGCTCCGCCCCAATCGCCGAGCCACGCGATGCGTTGGGGTGCGGCCGTATCGCGCGGCCGCCG
>JBCBME010000262.1:0-4268 GCA_039822945.1 Pseudomonadota bacterium | reverse complement strand
CACAGACGGTCTTATCCGCGAAGAACGGATCGACATAGGCGCTTTCGGTGTCGGGCATCAGTTTCATGTCGGACTGGTCGATCGACTTCCAGCCAGCGATGGACGAGCCGTCAAACATGAAGCCTTCATCGAGGAAATCCTCGTCCACTTCCGTCGACATGACCGTCACGTGCTGCAGCTTGCCGCGCGGGTCCGTGAAGCGGATATCGACGTAGTCGGCCCCTTCATCTTTAATGAGTTTGAGAACAGCTTCTTTGCTCATGGAGTACCCCTGTCGTTTGAGCTTCGCGTGTGCGATCCCGGGTTGTCGCCGGGCCGTGGTTGGATGGCCCCGGAATGGATCCGAGGCAGGGAGGTTCGGTTTGGGTTAGATGGCGTCTTCACCGGTTTCACCGGTGCGGATGCGGATGGCTTGGCCTACGTCGGAGACGAAGATCTTGCCGTCGCCGATCTTGTCCGTCTTGGCGGCGCCGATGATGGCTTCGAGAGCACCGTCGAGCTGATCGTCCGACAGAACCACTTCGATTTTCACCTTGGGCAGGAAGTCGACGACGTATTCGGCGCCCCGGTAGAGCTCCGTATGCCCCTTCTGGCGGCCAAATCCCTTCACTTCGACAACCGAGAGGCCTTGGATACCGACGTCTTGCAGCGCTTCTTTCACTTCATCGAGCTTGAAAGGCTTGATGATCGCCTCGACTTTTTTCATTGCGCGCGACTCCCATGCGGCTTTTGCTGGAGCCAGACCATGTTCGCCCGAGTGGGACAATTCGTTGCGTTTGAGGTCCATGGACCCCCTCTGCATAAGGATCGAGAGTGATTAAAATGTGTGCATATGGGCGCTTTATTGTGCGGTTTGCGAAGGCTTCAGGCCGTATCCATGACTGAACTGCTCACCGCCGCGCAAATGCGCGCCCTGGAAGCGGAGGCGATGTCGTCCGGCGAGGTCACGGGGCTTCAGCTGATGGAGCGTGCCGGGCGCGGCGTGGTTGCCGCGATCTTCAACGAATGGAGCGCGCTCGCGCCTGCCGGATGGGATGCGGCTGCGTGGGACACACAGAGTGCGGCGATCGGTGCCGACGGAAAAAGCCCGCCATTCGCGAAGGCACCTGGGGGGACATCCCAGCGTCGGTCCGCCGTCCTCTGCGGGCCCGGCAACAATGGTGGCGACGGCTTTGTCATTGCACGTTTGCTTCGAGAGTTCGGATGGGAGGTGCGCGTTTTCTTTCTTGGGTCTGCGGAAAAGCTCGGTTCGGATGCGCGCGCCAATTATGATCGTTGGTCCCGCCTGGGGGCTGTCATGTCGCTCAGCGCGGGGTTTTCCGACACCCTGCCGGTGCCTGACATCCTTGTGGATGCGGTTTTTGGCGTCGGGGCCAATCGCGCGCTGCCGATTGAGGTGGCGTCGGCGTTGTCTCTCGACGCCGTTCGCTTGCCATCGGGCGAAGGAGCAGACGTGCGCCGCGTCGCGGTTGATATCCCGTCGGGTCTTTTATCGGATGTTGGCGTCTACTTGGGTGAGGGGCCGCGCCATGCCCGCGCTGATCTGACGGTCACGTTTCATAGCCCTAAACTTGGCCACTATCTGGCGGACGGGCCGAGCGCCTGCGGCAAGCTCTCGGTTGCCGACATCGGCCTCAGGGGCGTGGCCGGAGATCGCGCAGAGCCGGGTCAGCTCCCGGATGCGGAGCATGTCCGGCTTGCCGAGCCTGTTTTCACCCATGCCGAATTTCGCCGGGCCATCCCGCCCCGTGATTTCGCGGCGCGGCATCTGTCCAAGCCGGACGCGTCACCTGGGCAACACAAGTACGATCACGGCTCCGTCCTTGTCTTTGGCGGTGGCGTCGGGAAGGGCGGCGCTGCGCGGCTTGCGGCGCGAGCGGCACTCCGGGTCGGGGCAGGGCTGGTGACGCTTTCCGTTCCTCCCGCAGCGTTGCAGGAGAATGCCTGCCAGCTCAACGCCACCATGCTTCGGGCAGATCGCGATGCAGATGCTTACGCGGCGCGGGCCGATGATCGGGTAACAGGTTATTGCCTCGGGCCTGGTCTCGGCGTGGGGAAGCGGACGCGGGATCTCGTGGCCGCGGTGGCCGCATCCGGGTCATCTGCGCGGCACGCCAGAAAGCCCGTCGTCGTCCTTGATGCCGATGGTCTGACAAGCTTCGAGACCAGCCGTGAGGCGCTCTTTGAGGTGGCTCATGGGAGATTTGTGCTGACGCCCCATACAGGTGAGTTTGCGCGGCTCTTTCCGGATCTGGGAGCAGACCTGCGGGAAGGTGGCCTCTCAAAGATCGACGCCGTACGGCGTGCTGCGGACCGTGCCGGGTGTGTCGTGCTTCTTAAAGGGGCCGACACAGTGATCGCGGCGCCCGGCGGGCCCTGTGCGGTGAGTTCAAGCCACTACGACAGGGCCGCCCCGTGGCTCTCAACCGCGGGGGCTGGCGATGTGCTTGCGGGGCTCATCGTGGGGTTGGCTGCAGCGCCGGCGTCCCCCCCTGTGCTTTGTTGCGCGGAGTTCGCGGCGTGGCTCCATGTCGAATGCGCGCGTGCATTCGGGCCGGGCCTCATCGCCGATGATCTGCCTGACATGGTCCCGCGCGTCCTGCGGGGCATGGGGCTCTAGGGGATGGCAAAGCGCGTGGTGTGGGCCATAAGCTCGAGCCCGCCGCCGTAGATCGTGTGCTGCCGCTGAAAGCCAAGCCGGTAGAGCTGGAGTGTTCGTGGACCGAGCGATCGCACAAAGCCGCCGTCTACAAGCCTTGCCACCCGCACACCCACGACATTTGCACCATAAAGCGCTTTTGCCCGCCAATCGCGGATGAGGAGCCTCTGGCCCTCGGGCAAGGTCAGTGTTTCTTCTGGCTTGGAATGGCCAAGTGCGCTTGGCTCGATGCGGACCGCACCGGTGGTGACATAGAGCGCCTCGATCCAGGCGAGACGCTGCATACCTGCGTCCCGGGTGATGATGCGATCGCCCTCTGAGAGATGCTGCACCGGGATGAGACCATCGGCCGTGACGATGTCTGTTCCGGAGACGAGCCCGGACAGTTTGGTCTTGAGCGCAAGGATAGGAGGCGGACGATGGCGCGCCACCGACTTCTGTTCGAAGGAGTTCATTGGTTCACTGCTCGTTATTTTTAGTCAATTTAGCTCAATCTGCCCGTGGTGTCGCTAGAATTGTGCTGAGGCCATAGCTGGTGTGGTTTTCACCTCGCCAGAGGGCGCGAGCCCTGCTATGGCGTCGCGCGATGCGGATGTGGCGGAACTGGTAGACGCACCAGATTTAGGTTCTGGCGCCGCGAGGCGTGGAGGTTCGAGTCCTCTCATCCGCACCACCCACACAGGCCCGCCTGCACGGCCGAATGGAGGGCTTGGAATGTCACCCCTGCCAAAGCTACCCCTCAAAGACGCCCTTGCCGAAGAAGTGGCGCTGCTGGGGGAGGTGAAGTCCGGCGTGCGCAGGTGCGCTTGGCGGCTTTGGACGGCCTTTGAGCAAAGTCTCGCCGCGCCCCGCGCCATGGAAGCAAAGCTCACGCCAGGGTTGGCCGCGACGGCCGCGCGCGGTTGGCCATGCCAGTTTCGCGTGACGGGGGGGGATGTCACCCCTCAGGGGCCCGGTGTGCTCAGCATGGCCACGCTCTTTGTGGCGGGGCAAGAAGGCACTAACCCCATCGAGAGCGCCTACCGCCAGATCTGCGCTCCCATCGCGCAGGCGCTCGCCGCGTTCGGCATAGAGAGTGAAACCGGTGCTGTGGACGGCAGCTACTGTGACGGGCTTTTCAATGTCGTGGTGGATGGCCTGAAGTTCGCGGGCACCGCCCAGCGCATGTCGCCGATGGGGGAGGGGCGGTGGGCCGTGCTGGGGCAGGCCATAATGATCCTTGAGGGTGATGACCACTCCGTCACGGATGCGATTAACGCATTTTATCGGGATGCAGGCCTCGAGAAGGTGGTGCGCTCTGGCGTGACCGTGACGCTCGCAGAGCTCGGGATCGCGGAAGACGCTTTCGTGTCAGCGTTGAGCGCGGCTCTAGGGCAGGATGAGGAGCCAGAGCCAGATCGACAGGATCGATAGGGCGGTCGCAACGAGCACCGTGGTTGCGGCCACGCGTTTTCCTACGCCGTACATGCTTGCAAAGATGAAGCTGTTGACGCCCGGCGCCATGGCGCCCGTGAGGACCGCTGCGCGCAACGCGTCTCGGCTGATGTCGAGGACGGAGGCGAGGCCGAAAACCAAAGCAGGATGCAGGACGAGCGAGACGCCGCACAGG
>JBCBME010000261.1:0-4281 GCA_039822945.1 Pseudomonadota bacterium | reverse complement strand
CAACGCCATTATGCATAATGGCGTTGGGCTCGCCCTCGGCGATCTTCTTGCCGAAGTCGATCACGATCAGGCGGTCGACGACGGCAAGAAGCGCGTGCACCACGTGTTCGATCCAGATGATGGAGACGCCACTGGCGCGGATGTCCTTGATCGTCTGGATGAGAGACACGCATTCGCTGTCCGTCAGGCCCCCCGCGATTTCGTCGAGCAGGAGGAGCTTTGGTTTTGCGCAGAGCGCCCGCGTCATCTCGAGGCGTTTGCGGTCAAGGAGTGTGAGGCTCCCGGCGGGTATGTTCGCCTTCTCGAGGAGAGCGGTCTGTTCAAGTACGTCGAGGCAATGCACCTCCGCCGCGCGGCCTGAAAGCTCCGCCGCCTGTGTCGCGGCCACCATGGCGTTCTCGAACACGGTCATGCCTGAAAACGGCTGCGGCACCTGGAAAGATCGCGCAATCCCCGCACGGCAGCGGCGCGCGGCGCTGAGTTTGGTGACGTCCTGCCCCTGAAACACGACGCGACCCGAATTGGGTGGAAGCGTGCCAGTGATCAGGTTGAACATGGTGGTCTTGCCGGCCCCGTTTGGGCCGATGACGCCAAGCGCTTCGCCCTCGCCCACCTCGTAGCTCATATCGTCAGCCACGGTGATGGCGCCGAAGGCTTTGGAAAGCCCGTCGAGTTGGAGAATGGGGGTCATGGGGTGCCTCGGATGGCGCGCCGGAGGGGTACCCCGGCGCGCGCCTCTCTTAGATGAGCTTCAGATCGCCCGTGGTGGGGATGGCTGGCTGTGCGGAGTTCGCCACGATCTTGAGATCGAACGTGTCCCCCTCTTTCTGCCACTGTCCGCCCACGAGCGGTGTCTTCGACACGTTCTTGACGGGGCCCGAGGACCAATCGACAGTGCCCACGATCGTATCGAGCTTCGTGCTGGCGATGGCAGCGGTGATGGCCTCATAATCCTCGAGATCTTCACAGCGCCCGATCACGTCGGCGGCCACTTCAAAGAGCGCGTGCTTAAAGCCGATGGGCTGTGTCCAAGGGCGGCTCGTGGCAGCGGTGTAGCCGTCGGCGAGCTCTTTCGCCGAGGTCCCCGTGAGCGAGGAAGAGAACGGATGGTTCGGGGACCACCACACCTCGGACGTGAGACCGTCCGCCCGGTCACCATAGCTGTCGATCACCGACGGGAAGAGGAGCGCCTTGCCCACAGTCACCACTTTGGGGCTAAAGCCTTGTTGGGCAGCCTGCGCCCAGAAGGTGCCGAAGTCAGGCGGGATCATGACGCCCGTGACGATCTCGCAGCCCGCATCGCGGAAGGCCGCGATCTGGTTGGAGAAGTCGTCGGAAAGGGGCTGATACCGGCCGGGATCCGTGAGTGAGAAGCCGGCATCAGCGAGCGCGGGCGGCATCCCGAGATTTGGGTCGCCCCAAGCATTGCCGTCCGCGTCATTCGGGAAGAGGCCGCCCACTGACTTTGCGACGCCCGACTGGCCCCACATGTCGAGGAAGACGCCGATGACGTCCTCAAGGCCCCAGAAGAAGTGGTAGGTGCTTTGAAAACCCTCTGCGGGGTTGCCGCCGCGGCCAAAGAAATAGGGCTGCCAGGGCGCGTCAGTCGTGATGCAGGGCACCTCGTTGATTTCGGCCTGATCGGCCACCGGGTTCGTTGTGTCCGGCGTGGCCGCGGCCATGATGATGTCAACCTCGTCGCCCAGGATCAGGTCTGCGGCGACTTCTGCGGCACGGTTCGGGTTGGACTGGCTGTCACGGGTGATGATCTCCACACCCCATGTGGAGCCGTTGTTTTCAAGCCCGCCTGCAAATGTCTGACGAATACCCTCGAGGATGTAATCATCCGCCTCGGCAAAGCCCGCGAGCGGGCCGGTCTTCGGGCTCACGAAGCCCACCTTGAGCATCTTGTTTTGCGCATAGGCCCGTGTGCCGCGCAAGATCGCGGGTGCGGCCACGGCGGCAGCCGTCCCAGCCAAAAAGCGGCGGCGAGTTGAATTGGTCATGATGTCCTCCCTTGGTCGCGCAATTTCGCGCGGTTAGTCGTCCAGTATCGTTTCCAGCTTTCTGAGATGCGTGCCGACTTTCGCGCGCACGGCGTCGGCCTCTTCTTGTGTCCATGTTCGAAAGCCCTCGCCGGTCTTCATGCCGAGCTTTCCAGCCTCCGTGAGGCGGCGAAGATGCGGTGATGGGCCCTGACGGGCTTCGAGATCAAAAAGCACGTTTTCGTGGATATCGAGCGTCAGATCGGTGCCAACGAGATCGGCATTTTCGAGGGGCCCCAGCACGGCGAGACGGCGCCCGAAGCTTGACTTTATGACCGTATCCACGGCCTCGGCATCGCAGATGCCGTTCTCCACGAGGCTGATCGCTTCGCGCCAGAGCGCATGCTGGAGACGGTTTCCGATGAAGCCGGGGACATCCTTTTCCACCATCACGGGCGTCTTGCCCGCGCCCTTGAGGAGATCGAACATGGATGTGGCGGCGTCCTCGGAGGTCCACTCCGTCTTCACGACCTCTACGAGAGGGATCATGTGCGGCGGGTTCCACCAATGCGTGCCGAGCGCGCGCTCAGGATGGGTGAGCCCATCCATGATCTTCGTGATCTGAATGACGGATGTGTTTGAGGCCAGTACAGCGTCGCGCGGGGCGTGGGCCTCGATCTGGACGAAGATGTCCCGCTTGAGGGGAAGCTTTTCCGGAGCCGCCTCGATGACAAAGTCCGCTTCGGCGACAGCATCGGGGAGCGTTGCAACGCACGCGACCCGCGCCACACAGCCCTCGATATCTTCTTCGCCCAACGCGTGGAGGCTGTCGCGGATGCGAGCGGGGGCCGATGCGAGGCTCTCGGCGACCGGGTCGGTCAAACGCACCTCATGGCGTGCCCGCGCAAAGGTGAGCGCGATGCCGTGGCCCATGAGCCCTGCGCCTATGATCGCGATCCGGCTCACCCGGCGGTGTACCCCCCGTCGGCATAGAGGATATGGCCCGTATAAAAGTCGCAGGCCTTTGACGCGAGGAAGAGGAGCGGCCCGGCGAGATCTTCTGGCTCACCCAACCTGCCCTTTGGAACGCGCGCCAGAAAGCCGTCTCGGACTTCCTTGGCTTCGTCTTCAAACATCCAGGCTGTGAGCGGCGACCGGAAGACCGTGGGCGCAATGGCGTTGACCGTGATGCCAGTGGGCCCGAGCTCGCATCCAAGGGCCTTGGTGATCCCGTCGACGGCGGCCTTGGAAGCGCAGTAGGCCGTGTAGCCCGCCGGGTGCCCGAGAAGACCCCGCGCCGAAGACACAAGGACGATCTTGCCGCCTGTGCCCTGCGCCTTCATGACCTTTGTGGCTGCGCGGGCCAAAAGCCAGCTCTGGGTGACATTGGCATCCATCACATCGGTGAATGTTGACGGTGCCATTTCGTCGATCTTGGCGACCTTGTTCATACCCGACGCCACCACGAGGATATCGAGTGCACCAAAACGCTCCTTGGCCTGCGCCATCATGGCCTCACAGGCGGCCTCATCGCTGGGGCGCGCGTTGATCTCTTCAACATCGCCACCGGCCTCACGGCATTCACTTGCGATGTCGCCCAAGGCTGCCGCGTTACCGGCCACCAGAACAAGCTTGCAACCGGCCCCTGCCAGCACCCGGGCTGCCACCATACCAAAAGCGCCAGAGGCCCCGGTGATGAGAGCAACCTTGCCGCGCACATCAAACATGGCGTGAGGGTCGATCATGGGCGCTTGCCCCCGGCATACGGCATAATGACGATCATCTTGCAGATGTGGTTGGACCGGTTCTCGATCCGGCGCTCGGTGTCGGGCGGGATGGTGCAGCTGTCCATCGGGCCAAGGACCGTGTCCTCGCCCGCGATGGTGACGGTCATTTCGCCCTCAAGGACAACGTAGACCTTTTCAAACGGGGTCGCATCGGGGCCCGCCCCGCCGCCAGGAAGGAACTGCGAGAAGCCGACCCACTGGTTTTCCGGCCCGCCATCGGCAAATCCCTGAAGCCTGAGCCCGGTGACACCCCAGTGATTGGGGGCCTCATAGCTCTCAGCCTCTTCGAAGCGGGTGACGTGCATCAGAAGTCCTCGCCCTTTTCGATGCGGTAGCCTTGCGCCTTGTCCATCATCGCCACGAGGCGGATGATGCAGCCATCGCCGCGGTCCCAGTTCCACGGGAAAAAGGCAAACGTCACACGCTTGCCCGTGACGCGGTCGAGATCGCCCCCGACATTCTCAATGCCAAGGATCCCGTTGGAAAAGAGCTTATTGTGAACGGGCTCC
>JBCBME010000260.1:0-4285 GCA_039822945.1 Pseudomonadota bacterium | reverse complement strand
CCGAGACGGAGAGACACATGAAGAATCTGACCTCGGTCCAGCTGGCCGCAATGAAAATGCGCGGTGAGCGCATCGTGATGACCACCGCCTACGATGCGACGATGGCTGCCCTTGTCGACAACCACGTCGATGCGATCCTCGTCGGTGAAGGTGGTGGGCCCCAACAGCAGGAGCGAGTTGTTGAGCGCCCGCGCGGCCTCCAGAAGAAACCGGTTCCGACAGGCGAGGTAGAGCCCGCGGTGAAAATCCTGATTGATGGCCGCGGCCACCGCTGGGTTCGCCTTTTCCTGCGCGATGGCGGTGTTGAGCTCATCGAGGGTGTCAAACTCTGCATCGGTGCCGTGCTTGGCGGCCATCTCTGCGGCGGTTCTTTCGAGCACGACGCGCATCTCGTAGAGCTCGACGACCTCGGTATGGGAGAGTTGGCGCACAACCGCTCCGAGGCGGGGACGATGCTCCACGATGCCGTCCGCCTCCAGACGCCTAAGGGCCTCGCGGACAGGGGTGCGGCTGAGCGAGAGGCGTTCGCCCACATCCTCCTCCCGCAATCGGTCACCGGGCTTGAACGTGCCGTCCCGGATCGAGGCGAGGAGCCGTTGATACGCGCTTTCACCGCTTGCTTTGCTCATGGTGAGGGCCTTTCCTTCTCCTCTTGATATCTTTGTATCCGTTCGGATACAAGGCCCGCAAATCAGGAGAATGCCATGCCCGCAAAACGCATCATCGTCGTAGGATCAGGAAACGCCGCCTTGTCGGCCGGAATTGCAGCGCTGGAGGCCGGGGCAGATGTGCTGATGTTGGAAAAGGCGCCCGAGGCCCTTGCTGGCGGCAACACCAAGTATACCGCTGGCGCGATGCGCTTTGCCTATGACGCCTCCGAAGAGCTCATACCGCTTTTGTCCAAACCCGACGATCCGCGCATCCCGCGCACCGATTTCGGGAGCTACACCAAGGAAAAATTCGCGGCTGACCTTCTGGGCTTTAACGAGGGGCGCGATCTGTCGCCCGAACAGCAAACGCTGGTGGCCGAATCCTACACCGCAGTTCGGTGGCTCGCCGAAAACGGCGTGACCTACGAGCCGATCTATTCGCGCCAGAGCTTTGAAAAGGACGGGCGGTTTGTCTTCTGGGGCGGCCTCACGCTGGCGGCAGACAATGAGGGTGTGGGGCTCTTTGACATGGAGCGCGCCGCGTTCGAGCGCATGGGCGGCACGTTGCGTTTTGACGCGGGCGTCTCCGATCTGATCGAAGAAGGCGGCCGCGTCGTGGGCGTGAAGGTGGGCGAGGAAGACCTCCGCGCCGATGCCGTGATCCTCGCCTGCGGTGGTTTCGAGGCGAGCGAAGAGCTCCGCGCGAGCCATATCGGCCCCGACTGGTCGGTCGCGAAAGTGCGCGGCACGCCGCACAATACCGGCGACGGGCTACGCATGGCCTATGCCCTTGGCGCGCAGGAATACGGAAAATTCGACGGCTGCCATGCCACGCCCATGGACCTGCACATGAAGGATTACGGCAATCTCGATTTGCCGCCCAAGGAGCGGAAGAACTATCGCAAGATCTGCTACTTCCTCGGGGTGATGCTCAATGCGAACGGCGCACGTTTCGTCGATGAAGGCATCAATTTCCGCAACTACACCTATGCGCAGTTTGGCCGCGCCGTCCTCGAGCAACCCGGGCATTTCGCCTGGCAGATCTTTGACGCGAAGGTCTTCGACCTCCTCTACGGCGAATACCATTTCCATGACGCGAGCTTTGTGGAGGCCGACACACTGGAAGCCCTGGCGGAGAAGCTCGAGGGGGTAGACAGTGCCGCGGCGCTTGAGACGCTCCGTGCCTACAATGCGGCCGTCGATGACAGCACACCCTTTGATCCCACGAGCCTCGATGGCAAGGCGGCACGCGGCCTTGAACTGGCAAAATCGAACTGGGCGCAGAAGATCGACGAGGGGCCGTTTCGCGCCTACCCCGTCACGGGCGGCATTACGTTCACCTATGGCGGCCTGAAAATCGACGGAGAAGGGCGCGTGCTGCGCGAGGATGGATCCTCCATTCCCGGCCTCCACGCCTGCGGTGAGCTGGTCGGGGGCGTCTTCTTCGGCGGCTATCCCGGTGGCTCTGGGCTGACCTCTGGCACGGTCTTTGGCTACCGCGCAGGTAAGGGCGCGATGCTCTGAGAACGCCCCGAGGGGGCAGCGAGACAACACGTTTCTTCGCCCCAATGGATCGACGCGCTGTGATGCAGTAAAGCTGGGCGGGCACGTTCAGTTTGATTTCAGTATTTGCCCAAGACACCGCGTCATGCCCTCCATTTCGATCATCCTTGGACAGTATTTCTCAAGGGCCGCGGGCCTTGAGCTGACGTCCCACGGGGCGCTGCTTGATGGCGACGAAACGCTCCTTGAAACAAGGGTGGAGGACGGACGGATCTCCGCCCACGCGCATTACGCGATCCTCGGGCTCGTGGCCGAAAGGGTGCCGGATCGTGCCGCGCTTTCAGTGCGTTACGCGAATTCTGTCGACCTCGACAAGCTCGGCACACTCGCGCTTGCGTGTAAGGCCGCGCCCACCGTCGGCGGCGCGTTGCAGCGGATGGCGCGCTATCAATCGCTCATTTCTGACAGCTTAAGGTACCACCTGGACCCCGAGGATGACGGCGCGTTTTTGCGGCAAGAGATACTTGTCGGTTCCGGACCCGGTTTGGTCTTTTCGCCCGAGGCAGGCCTCTCTGTGATCTATTGCGCCATGCAGCAAGTGGCGGCTGAAAACATCAACCCGACGGAGGTCACATTTCGACATGCACCCCCCACCGATGCGCGCCTCTTTGCGGACCTCTTTGGATGCGAGGTGACATTTGGGGCGGAGGCCGATGGCATCCTCTTTTCGCAGGCCTGCCTGGCGACCCAGAACAGGCTGGGCGATCAGGCGCTGTCGGATTTTCTCACGCCGCATCTTGAAGCTGAGCTTGAGCAGCGCAAAACGCACCCGTCGCTTGTGCGCACGACGAAACAGGAGATCGCGCGCGTCCTAAGCGAAGGCCTGCCCAAGATGTCGGATGTCGCGCGCGAGCTGGGGCTGAGCGTGCGGTCCTATCACCGGCGCCTCGCGGATCATGGCGTCAGCTTTCAGACGCTTGCCGAGGAAACCCGCCGCGAGATCGCCGTGGGAATGCTGCGCGACGAGGCACATACCTTGGCCGAGATCGCCTTTCTGACAGGGTTCTCGGAGCAGAGCGCCTTTAACCGCGCGTTCAAGCGCTGGACGGGGCAGACACCTGCCGCCTACAGGCACGAGATCGGCCACCGCTAGAGCTCCGTTTGGCCGCCTTTGGCCGCCTTTGGCCGCAGCGGTCAAAACGCTGGCAGCCGCGGTCAATCATCGAACCCCTGCCCGCGACTATTCCTTTGTTATCGAAATCAGCCAAGGAGCATATCCATGCAGACCCCTCCCATCCTCGTTGTCGGTGCCAGCGGAAAAACCGGCTCGCGCGTCGTGACGCGCCTCGAAGACAAGGGCTTTGCCGTGCGGCGCGGCTCACGCCACTCGGACATCCCCTTTGACTGGGACGCCCCGGAGACATGGGCCCCCGCGCTCTCGGGCATCCGCAAAGCGTATGTGACATACTTCCCTGACCTCGCCTTTCCGGGGGCCGTGGAAAAGCTGGAGGCCTTCATGAAGGTGGCCGCTCAGACGGGCCTTGAGCACATTGTGCTTTTGTCTGGTCGGGGGGAGCATTTCGCGGGCTTGGGTGAAGATGTTGTGCGCCAATCCGGCCTGCCCTTCACGATCGTGCGGGCAGCGTGGTTCGCGCAGAACTTCAGCGAGGGATATCTCCGTGATCCGATCCTCGGTGGGGTGCTGCCCATGCCCGGGGGCGATATCGCGGAGCCGATCATCGACATCGACGACATCGCGGATGTCGTGACAGCCGCCCTCACCGAGGAAGGCCATATCGGACAACGCTACGAGGTGACCGGGCCGCGACTGATGACGTTTGCCGAAATGGCGAAGGCACTCTCCACCGCCCTTGGCACCCATGTTCAACACGTCCCGATCAGCTTTGAAGACTTCCATGCGAATGTGGCCGCGTCCGGGGACACGTTCGTTGCTGACGTCTTCACACAGATCGCGCGCGAGACCCTCGATGGCCGCAACGCCTATGTCGCCGACGGCGTCGAGCGGGCCCTCGGCCGCAAGCCACGGGACTTTGCCGATTTCGCCGCCTCTGCCGCCGCGCGGGGCGTCTGGACCAAGGCCGCCTGACGGCCTGAGCGGTCGCGTCTTCACA
>JBCBME010000259.1:0-4327 GCA_039822945.1 Pseudomonadota bacterium | reverse complement strand
GAAGGTGGCGCCGTTTCAGGATTTTGCGCCGGGGTGCCGGGCGCTTGCGAGCTATGAGGCGCTGATTGAGGATCCCGATATCGACGCGGTCTACATCCCGCTGCCCAACCACTTGCATGTGCCGTGGTCTCTAAAGGCGCTTCAGGCAGGCAAGCACGTGCTCGTGGAGAAGCCTGCTACCATGGTGGCGGGGGAGTTTGAGGATCTGATCGCTGCGCGAGACGCCGCGGGAAAGGTCGCGGCGGAAGCCTATATGATCGTCCACCATCCCCAGTGGCAGCGCGTGAAGCATCTCGTGGCGGACGGCGCGATCGGGGAGCTTATCCACGTGAGCGGCGGGTTTTCCTTCGACAATTCCGCGGACACCGCCAACATCCGCAACACGGCCGGCATGGGCGGCGGGGCGCTGCGTGACATCGGCGTCTATATCTTTGGCTCGGCGCGTTTCGTTGTGGGCGAAGAGCCTGAGGTGACGGGCGCGCGGCTGCGCATGGAGCAGGATTTCGATACCTTCGCGGACGTGCAGGCGATCTGGCCGTCGGGCGTGACATACTCGGCTTATGTCTCCACCCGCATGTTTGCCACCCAAAGCATGGAGTTTCACGGCTCGGAGGGGCTCATCCGGCTCACCGCGCCCTTCAATGCCAATGTCCACGACATCGCGCGCATCGAGGTCCATCAGCCGGGTCGGGGTCTCCGGGTAGAGCGCTTTCCCTCAGACAACCAATACGTCATTCAGGTGGAGGCGTTCGGCGCGGCGATCGGTGGCGCGGACTATGCCTGCCCGCTGGAGTTCTCGCGGGGCACGCAGGTGATGATCGATGCGGTATTAGAGAAAGGTGAGGTGCTCCATGGCTGAGCCCGGCGAATTTGACGATGTGATGCCCGAAGCTCCGGGCCCGCGCGAGCCGCGGGTGATCGAGGAGGGGCTCGGGGCGCGGGCGATCTCGTCGCTGATCATTTGGCTGATGATCCAGCTTGCGCAGACGCTTATCGCGTTCATCACGGTGGTGCAGTTCATCTTTCTGCTGATCGACCAGAAAAAGCCCAACCCGCGGCTCGCGGGCTTTGGCGAGGATGTGGGCATCTGGGTGGCCAAGGCCACGCGCTATCAGGCGGGCGCGAGCGAGGTGAAGCCCTGGCCCTGGACCGATCTCGACTGAGGGCCGCCACGCGCGCTTCTGGGCTGTGTCACAAAAAAAACTTGAGAGAGGGCGGCTTCGCGACACGTTGCCACGCGCTGGGGGGCGTTTGGCCCCCGTGGAGGATCACGGCCCGTGTCACCTGCCTTTTCTCGCGCGCAGATTGCATTTCACTGGGTGACCGCCGCGCTCGTGCTCCTGATGGCGGCCACGGGGATGATGTATTTCCTCGAGATCGCCGACGGTCCGGCCATGCAGGTCCACCAGATCACCGGCCAGATCCTGATCCTCGTGCTGGCCGGCCGGCTTTTGACGCGGGCGCTGTCGCGGGTGCCCAGCCATCCCCACCACGCCGCATGGGAGCGCGCGCTGGCAGGGGTG
The DNA here is from genome assembly GCA_039822945.1 of Pseudomonadota bacterium. Taxonomy (GTDB): domain Bacteria; phylum Pseudomonadota; class Alphaproteobacteria; order Rhodobacterales; family Rhodobacteraceae; genus Shimia_B. Next base: position 2,804 of record JBCBME010000259.1, on the reverse strand, counting down.
GTGCAGGTGGCGCTTTACCTCGCGCTCATCACGGCGGCGGTGACGGGCTATGTCTCGGCCTCCGCCTTTTCCTCCAACGCGTTGATTTTTCCAGTGGATATCGGGTTCGCCCGCTCTGATACGGGCGAGCGGCTCCTTGAAATCCACTATCTCATGAAATGGGTCTTCCTCGGGCTCATCTCGCTCCACGTGGGCGGCGCGCTCAAGCATCATTTTCTCGATCGCGACGACACGCTGCGCCACATGATTTCCTCCAAAGAGTAAGGACGCCCCCCATGAAGACACTTAGCCGACGCCAGGTGATCGCCACGCTTTCCGCCACGACGGTGACGCTCTGCCCCGCGGTGGTGAATGCCGCCATCTATGGGTGGCCCGACGGGTTTAGCGATGAAGAGCCCCATGGCCAGTCGAGCCTTGTGAACGTCTCGGCCGGAGAGGCGGTGGATATCACGGCCCTCGCCCCCGGCGAGCTTGCGGTGCTGGCGCGCCCGAACGGGGCGGGCGAGTTCTCCTCCACGGGGGGACGCAATTCGTGGGCGTGCTGCACCGGACGCCCGAGCAGATCGCGGCGGCTTCGGGGGGCGCGGCCACGCAGGATGCGCGTTACCTCGTCGTCAACCTCGTGTGCCCCCATCGCGGGGCGGCTTTGGGTCTCTCCGACGACCCGGCGCGCCCGTTCGCCTGCACCCGCACTTCGTCCCGCCACGGCTCGCTTTTTGACACGGCGGGCAAGGGCGTGGCGGGCGCGTCCGACGACAGCGACGTGCTCAGCGTGCCCGGCTACACGCTGAGCGTGGGTGATACGGTGACAATCGCGCTTACCTAAGCGGCAGGAGGGGCCTGATTTGGGCCCCGTCGCGCGTATTCGGGCGCTTTGTGGCGCGCAGAGCTATCGCCCCTGCGCGCCCCTTGTATGATCACCGGGCACGTTTGCGAAAGATTGCACTATGCCCCATCCCGATGCCTCCTTCTGGACGAAGATCGCCCCGAAATACGCGCGCGACCCCATCGCTGACATGGAGGCCTATACCGACACGCTCGAGCGGATGCGTGCGTGCCTCAGGCCCGGTGACGCGGTGCTGGAGCTCGGGGCAGGGACGACCACCACCGCGCGGGACCTCGCCGGGCACGTGCGCGACTACCTCACCACCGACATTGCCGCCGGGATGATCCGCATCGGTGAGGAAAAGCAGGACGCCGATCCGATCCCCACGCTGCGCCTCGCCGTGGCCGATGGCGTGCCGGAGGGGGAGTTCGACGTCATCCTCGCGCTGAACCTTCTGCACCTCGTCCGGGATCTCGAGACGTTCCTTGCCGATATCGCGGCCCGCCTCGCACCCGGACAGCTCTTTATCTCGAAAACGACCTGCCTCGGCGCGGCGCCGTTTCTGGCGCGCTTGGGCATCCGTGTGATGATCCCCGCCGCCGCCCTTATCGGCAAGGCGCCGGGGGCGGTGCTTTTCCTGACACCCGAGAGCCTCGACGCCGCTATTACACGGGCGGGCTTCACGATCGAGGAGACGCGGCAGGAAACGGGCACCATCCCCCGCCGCTTTGTGGTGGCGCGGCGGGCCTAGCCCTCCATCGCCTCCAGCTCGTCGATGAAGCCTTCGATCATCGAGAGGCCCTTGTTCCAGAAGGCAGGGTCCGAGGCGTCGAGGCCGAAAGGCGCCAAAAGCTCCTTGTGGTGCTTTGAGCCGCCCGCGCGCAGCATCTCGAAATACTTCTCCTGGAAGTCGGCGCCGCCCTCTTCGTAGACGGCATAAAGCGCGTTCACGAGCCCGTCGCCAAAGGCATAGGCGTAGACGTAGAAGGGCGAATGCACGAAGTGGGGGATGTAGGCCCAGAACGTCTCGTAGCCCTCCATGAAGGTGAAGACCGGCCCGAGGGATTCCGCCTGCACCGACATCCAAAGCGCGTTGATGTCATCGGGCGTGAGCTCCCCCTCGCTGCGGGCGGCGTGAAGCTTGCACTCGAAATCATAAAACGCGATCTGGCGTACGACCGTGTTGATCATGTCCTCCACCTTGCCCGCGAGGAGCACCTTTTTCTGCTCTTGCGTTTCGGCGGCGGCGAGGAGCTTGCGGAAGGTGAGCATCTCCCCAAACACACTCGCCGTCTCCGCCAGCGTGAGCGGTGTGGAGGAGAGAAGCTCGCCCTGTTCCGCGGCTAAAAGCTGGTGGACCCCGTGGCCAAGCTCATGGGCCAGCGTCATCACATCGCGCTGTTTGCCGAGATAGTTGAGCATCACGTAGGGATGCGCGGTCGTCACGGTGGGGTGGGCAAAGGCCCCGGGCGCCTTGCCGGGTTTGACCGGCGCATCGATCCAGCCCTTTTTGAAGAACGGCTCGGCGAGCGCGCCCATGCGGGGGTCAAAGGCGGTGTAGGCGTCCATCACCGTGGCCTCGGCGGCCTCCCAGCCGATGACCTTGTCGTCTTCCATGGGGAGCGGCGCGTTGCGATCCCAGACCTCGAGCGTCTCGAGGCCGAGCCACTTGGCCTTGAGCGCGTAGTAGCGGTGCGAGAGGCGCGGATAGGCGGCCACGACGGCATCGCGCAGCGCCTGCACCACTTCGGCCTCCACGTGGTTGGCAAGGTGTCGGCCCGCCTGCGGCGAGGGCATGTTGCGCCAGCGGTCCTCGATCTCTTTTTCCTTGGCGAGGGTGTTATGTACCCGGGAAAACAGGCTGATATTCTCGCCAAAGACGCGCGCGAGTTCCCGCGCTGCGGCCTCACGCTTGGGGCGGTTTTGGTCGGTGAGGAAGTTGAGCGTGCCCTCGATCCCGTTCTCTTCGCCATCGACG
>JBCBME010000258.1:0-4331 GCA_039822945.1 Pseudomonadota bacterium | reverse complement strand
GTAGAGATAGCCCAGAGCCCGACGCCGAGCCTCTAAAGAGCCATCTTTGGCCAGTGTAATCATGCGCTCCGCTTCCGAGCGAACAGCCTTAGCGCGGACTTTTGTGGTCGTGATGCGGCCATTGCGGATCGGCTGGGCAAGCTCAAGCAAGGCGACGTCGTTTCGCACACGCTCGGTCGTCACTGCGCTATTAAACTTGTAGTCCGGGTGGATCACGGCACGGCGCACCGTACGGTAGGCCTCAGCGCGGCCATTGCGCCAGCCCGCCCGGAACTGGATCGTCGCGGGATCGAGCCGCTCGCCGGTGGATTTCGTATAAAGACAATGCGCAGCCGTCAGCACAAGGTTGTCAGCGATGAGCGCCCCCGTACAAAAGCCGGTGCCCGCGATATCGAGGCGGCCCACCGCCTCCCACTGGCGGGCGGCGTCGCTCGTTGTGAGCTCTTCGAGCTCGGTATCCTTGGCCATCGCGGCGGAGGCCGCAGCCCAAAGAGCCAGCAAGATCAGGATTATACGCACGCACCACCCTCCGAAACTGAAGATCGGCTAGCCATCAAGCATGGCGAAAATGGGGCGCGGGCGCGCAATCGGCTCCTCGCGGAGCGGTGAGATGCGCCCGCCACACGGTTTGTGGTAGGGGTTGGGAATGAAAGCTTCTCTCGCCGCACTAGCCGCCCTCTGCCCAGCGCTTGCTCTGGCCGACCCGGCCACCATCGAAGCCATCGAAGCAGAGCCCAACGGCGCAGCGTGGCGTTTCTCGGTCACTGTGGCCCATGGGGATACCGGCTGGGACGATTACGCCGATGGGTGGGAGGTGAGGCTGCCGGACGGGACGGTGCTCGGAACCCGTGTTCTGGCACATCCGCATGTGAACGAGCAGCCTTTCACGCGGTCACACGTTGTGGAGGTGCCCGAGGGAACCACCGAGGTGGAGCTTTTCGTCAGCGAAAGCGTCGGCGGTTGGGGTGAGCAGGCTTACCCGTTCGCCCTGCCCGGCTCTTGAGTGAGCCTCGCGTCTAGCGTCGCCCTTCGCGGAGCCACGCCCCGAGGATCAAAGCCGCAGCAAGCAGCAGAAATGCCCAAGCCGGGATAAGCGCATCGATGCGGATGTCGGAGGTCACGAATGCCTCCCGCGGGGTCAGGCCGATCCAGCCGCGACCCGCTGCCGGGCGGCCAGAGCGCACATTGCGCAGATCCGGAACACCGTCCTCGAGGGCCACAACCCCGCCACGGAGCGGCGCGATGACAGGCTCCAGCACCTCACCGGTGGCAAGCGTGTCGACAAACTCGCGCGGCGCAGCGGGGCCGAGAGCGATGACGGCATCTTCGTCCCCCTCGCTCAGGCGGTAGAGACCGAGGAGCGGGCCCTCATAGGTGGCTTCGAACCGGCCCGGGGAAACCTCCTCGAGCTCGATCACCACCTCCTCGCCATCGGGGCGCGTGATGGTGACAGGGCCCACGCCATCCCCGAGGGTGCGGCGCAGGATCGTCATGACCTGCCCTTCGGCGGAGGCGGTGAGCTGTTCTTCCTCGAGCTCAGGCTCCTTCATCATCCAGTGGGCGAGGCGGCGCAAAAGCTCGAGCTGCGGCCCGCCACCCTCGTAACCACGATCCCAGAGCCATGCCTGATCGGAGGCAAGAAGCGCGACGCGGCCCTCCCCCACGCGATCGAGCACGAGGAGAGGACGCTCATCGGGGCCGCTCATGACGACATTGCCGGTCTTGGGGATGAGGTCCACGAGGCGGAACCACCTGCCCCAGCCGCCCTCTGGCGCGAGCTGGTCGAGGCCCTCGGTCACCGGGTGCCTTTGGCCGAGATCGGTGAGGAGCGGCTGGAACCCTTCCTCCACCACGCGGGCGGATGGCGTCGCCGGGATCGCTTGCCCGAGTGGCGACCGATAGAGCGAGTCTGCGGAGGCAAAGTCAGGACCAGCGGCCACCAGAACGGCACCGCCGCCCTCAATGTAGAGGCGGATATTGTCGAGATAGATGGCGGGTAGGATCCCGCGTCTCTTGTAGCGGTCAAAGATGATCAGATCGAACTCGTCGATCTTTTCCTGAAAGAGCTCCCGCGTTGGAAACGCGATGAGCGAAAGCTCGGTGACGGGCACACCGTCCTGCTTTTCCGGCGGCCTCAGGATCGTGAAGTGGACGAGATCGACCGAGGCATCCGACTTCAAGAGGTTGCGCCATGTGCGCTGTCCGGGATGCGGTTCGCCGGAGACGAGAAGGACGCGCAAGCGGTCACGCACGCCGTTGATCTGCACGATGGCGGAATTGTTACGGTCTGTCAGCTCACCCTCAGCCTCGGGCGTGGTGAACTGCACGACGTTCATGCCGCCATGGGGGAGTGTGAGCGGCACGTCGAGGTCTTGGCCCGCGGGAACCTGCACCTCTCGGGCGGGTCCGCCATCAACACTGACAAGCACGGGCACAAGGCCCCCCTCGGGCGCGGCACCGAGGTCATCGACGCGCAGCGTCAGCACAACCGGTTCGCCGAGGATCGCGAAGGCTGGCGCATTCGAGACGACAAGGCGACGATCCCAATCCTCTGCGCGCCCCGTGCGCAAGAGGTGGAGCGGCGCAGGCAGATCAGGAGCGGCTTCGATATCGTGAGCGCGGCCATCCGATATGACCACGATCCCGGAAATGCGGGCCTGCGGTGCCTCGGCCAGCGCCTCAGAGACGGCCCCCATGACAGCGGAGCCCGTGTCGCCCTCGCCATCGGCAAGCCGCGTGACGCGGAGCTCGGTGTTGCCGCGCGCGGCGACCTGGCGCTCAAGATCTGCGAGGGCGTCCGCCGTCTGCTCCGCGCGGTCAGATAGGCCTTGCGAGGCGGTTTCATCCACCGCAGCGATGACGATGTCAGAAAGCGGGTTCCGCTCTTCGCGCTGCAGAGACGGGTTTGCCATGGCCCCGCACAGGGCAAGCACGGCAAGGCCCCGCAGCCACCATCCGGCAAGGCCGCGATAGGCCCCGAACGCCACCAGAAGGGCCGCCAGCATCAGCGCCGCATAGAGTGCTCCCCACGGCAGGAGCGGATCAAAGATCACCTGCCCGTTCACTGGCCGAGCCTGTCAAGAAGGGCAGGCACATGGACCTGATCGGATTTATAATTCCCGCTCAACACATGCATGATGAGATTGACCCCGAACCGCAGCGAGATCTCGCGCTGGCGCTCGCCTGCAAAGCCGGAGCCCACGCGGTAACGCCAGTTCCCGGAGCGGTCGATCGCCCAGGCAGAGGCCCAATCATTGCCGCCGACGACAACGGGTGTGACCCCGTCATTGAGGTTGCGAAACGGCATCCCCTCCACGCGCTCGGCGTCCGGTGGCGCAGCCTCCACCCAGACCGGCGCACCCATGGAGCGCCCGGGGAAATCCTGAAGGAGGTAGAAAGCCCGCGTCAGCACATGATCATCCGGAATCGGCTCAAGCGGCGGAATATCGAGCGGCCGTGCGATCTCCTGAAGCTTGCGCGCGGCAGGTGACGTGGCCCCAAAGCGAGACGTGTCGGCATCGCGCGTATCAAAGAGGATCATACCGCCGCCGCGCAGATAGCGATTGAGGCGCGCGTAGGCCTCCGCGCTCGGCGTGGGCTGCGTGGCCGAAATCGGCCAATAGAGAAACGGGAAAAAGGCCAGTTCGTCCGTCTCAATATTGACGGGCAGCGGGTCCTCCGGCTCGACAGACGTACGCTGGAAGAGCGTGCGCGAGATGCCTCGCAGCCCTTCGAAAGAAACCTGATCGAGCTGCGCATCACCGGTGATGACATAGCCGAGGACGACCTCGCCCGTAGCATCGAGCGCGAAGCTGTCCTGCGCATCGACAGGTTGGGCCGTCATGGCGGCGATGAACACCGCAGCGCTCGCTGCACCCGCGCGGCTCCGGGGGCCCGTCAGGCGGCCCGAGAGCCAGAGCGAGGCGACAAGATCAGCAAGAAGAAGGGCGAGGCCTGCCATGAGTACGAAGCCCTTGAGAGGGGTTTCACGGATCACATCCAGCCCCTCGACAGGGATACGACCCGGCCAGGCAAAACTCGCATAGCTGGCCTCACGCGGGACGGCATTGATGGCAATCGTGCGATCCTCCCCCACGTAGAGGCCGGGTGGGAGCGCGGGTCCGGCAGGGGACGTGGCCAGCACTTCACCCGCCACACCAGCGGTGATGCCAGCAGTCTCGATATCGCCAAACCCAGTGAGGCGTTGCTCGGGCTGCCAAACCGTGCCGGCGAGGTCATCGGCCGTGGGCACAGGCGGGCGCGATGAGATCGCCAACCGCTCCAGCATCTCCACGAAGAGCCCGGACAATGGCAATGTCGACCACTCCGCA
>JBCBME010000257.1:0-4338 GCA_039822945.1 Pseudomonadota bacterium | reverse complement strand
TGACGACGATCTTCGCGGCGATGCAGTTTCTTTTCGGGCCCGTGGTGGGATCGCTGTCTGACCGCTACGGTCGGCGGCCGATCCTTTTGGGCTCGCTTGCCATCGTGGCGGTGGATTTCGTTATCATGGGGATGGCGCATGCCATGTGGCTTTTGCTGCTCACGCGGATCATCGGGGGGATTGCCACCTCGACACAGTCGACGGCGGCGGCCTTCATCGCCGACATCTCACCGCCTGAGCAGAAGGCGGCCAATTTCGGGCTCATCGGCGCGGCCTTCGGGATCGGCTTTGTGCTGGGCCCCATCATTGGCGGGCTTTTGGGGGAGCTTGGGCCGCGCATGCCGTTTTTCGCGGCGGCAGGGCTTGCGGCTCTGAACCTCGTCTTTGGCTATTTCGTGCTGCCGGAGACGGTGGATGACCGCATCCGTCGCCCCTTTGAGCTCAGCAGGGCAAACCCGTTCGGGGCTTTGAAATCGGTGGGCAAGCTTGAGGGCGTGCAGCGCCTCCTCATCATCGCGTTCATCTATGAGTTTGCCTTCATCGTGTATCCCACCGTTTGGGCCTACTTCACGCAGGAACGGTTTGGCTGGTCGGAGGGGATGGTGGGGCTTTCGCTCGGTTGCTTCGGGATCTCCATGGCGTTCGTGCAGGGGGTGCTGATCCGGGTGATCATGCCCCGCTTTGGCGAGCGGGCCACCATCGTCTACGGCTGCATCTTCAACGTGGTGATCTTCTGCGTGCTGGGTTTCATGACGAATGGTTGGGTGGTTCTGGCGCTGACGCCTGTCACGGCACTCGGCGCTGTGGTGACGCCCGCGATCCAGGGGCTCATGAGCCGAAAGGCCGCCGACAACCAGCAGGGAGAGCTGCAGGGGGTTCTGACATCAGCGAAGGCGCTCGCACTTATCCTGTCGCCCCTCGTGATGACGCAGCTCTTCTTTCTCTTCACGCGGGAGGGCGGGACGTATGTGCCCGGCGCGCCCTTCCTCCTCGCCTCGGCGCTCGTCTTTTGCGCGCTGATAGTGTTTCTGACGCGGCGGCGGAGCAATGCCGCAGCTTGAGCGGGGCTCGCGCTGCTCGATCGGGCCGTGGGGGCCAGCCCCCACACCCCCGGAGTATTTTGGGAAAGGTGAAACGGGATGAAGCTAGCTGACGTCGATGTCATCTTCACTGCGCCCCCCGCGCCGGGCTGGGGCGGGCGCTATTGGATCCTTGTGAAGGTGACCACCGATGACGGGATCGAGGGCTGGGGGGAGTGCTACGCCTCCTCAGTGGGCCCGGCCGCGATGGAGGCGGTCATCCGGGATGTCTTTGAGCGGCACATGGCGGGCGAAGCGCCGTGGAACATCGAGCTCATGTTCCGGCGGGCCTATTCTTCGGGGTTCACGCAGCGACCCGACCTGACGGTGATGGGGGCGTTTTCGGGGCTCGAAATCGCCTGTTGGGACATTCTGGGAAAGGCGCGTGATTGCCCTGTCTGGGCGTTGCTCGGCGGGAAGATGAATGACCGCGTCCGCGCCTATACCTATCTCTACCCGCAGCCCCAGCACGCGCTTGCAGATTTCTGGACGTCCCCCGAGATGGCGGGCGAGGCCGCGCTCGCCATGGCTGATCTGGGCTACACAGCAGTGAAGTTTGATCCGGCGGGGCCTTATACATTGCGCGGTGGGCACATGCCGGGGATGCGCGATATCTCCATGTCTGTGGCGTTTTGCGCCGCTATTCGCGAGGCGGTGGGGGACAAGGCCGATCTCCTATTTGGCACACATGGTCAGTTCACGACGGCGGGCGCGATCCGGCTGGGTCAGGCGCTGGAGCCCTATTCGCCGCTCTGGTTCGAGGAGCCGATCCCACCCGATGCCGTGGCCGAGATGGCCAAGGTGGCGCGCGCCGTGCGTGTGCCGGTGGCCACGGGCGAACGGCTGACGACGAAGGCGGAGTTCGCAGAGGTTCTCCGCCAGGGCGCCGCCGAGATCCTGCAGCCTGCGCTCGGCCGTGCGGGCGGCCTCTGGGAGGCCAAAAAGATCGCGGCCCTCGCTGAAGTCCACAGCGCGCAGATGGCGCCCCACCTCTATGCCGGGCCGGTGGAATGGGCCGCGAATGTGCATCTTGCCGTCTCGATCCCCAACATCCTGATGGCGGAAACCATTGAGACGGCCTTTCACCGCGATCTCATTGGCGGGGCGATCACGGTGGAGGGAGGCTTTATCCCTGCGCCCAGCGCGCCCGGCCTTGGCATCGAGGTGAATGAAGCCCTGGCCCGCGCGCATCCCTATACCGGCACCGACCTGCATCTGCAGATGCAGGAGGCGCCGTGTGACTATGAGAAGGGCAACAATTTTGAAGGCGGCGCCCCGGCCCCGCGCGATTGAGGGCTCCGCACACGCGGCAGGCGCAACAAAATGTCCGGCAAACGCGGCTGCGAGATAGAATCAGTCGCGCCCCCGAGTTTGCGCTAGGCCAAACTCACCGCGCAAATGCCCGGCAGACCTACCCAACACTGCGTAGGCAAAGGGCACTCCACACCGCTTAATGGACACAACAACGTATACATTCTTGCAAATCGAGCCTTCTTGAGCTTTCTTGTTGCTCAGCGGCTGCGACACCATAAAACGGGGAGCAGTCGTGACCGGCGAACGCGATCGGTCATGCTCTATGGGAGGAAAATGATGAAGAAGACTTTTGCTGCTCTGGCTGTGGCCGGGCTGACTGCTGGCGGCGCGCAGGCGCAGGAAGTGCTCGAGATGACCTCGGCGTTCGGTAAGAACTTGCCGATCCTGGGCACCGCGGCCACCGACTTTGTGGCCAAGATCAACTCGATCTCGACGGACGTTGAGTTTGAGCACTTCGATCCGGGCGAGCTTGTTCCGACGCTCGAGGCGCTCGACGCTGTCTCCAACGGCTCGGTTGACGCTGCCTTTACCACGACCGGTTACTGGCAGGGCAAGATGACGGCCGCGTCGCTCTTTGCGGCTGTGCCGTTCGGCCCCGAAGCGGGCGAGTTCCTGGGCTGGATGCTCTATGATGACGGAGCCACGCTCTGGCAGGAGCTCTATGACATGAACGGCTTTAACGTGAAGGTCATGCCGTGCGGGATCATCTCGCCCGAGACCTCCGGCTGGTTCAAGGAAGAGATCACCTCGCTCGACGACCTGCAGGGTCTGAACATGCGCTTCTTCGGCCTCGGCGCCGAAGTGATGCAGCGTCTGGGCGTGTCCACCTCGCTTCTGGCGGGCGGCGACATCTTCCCCGCGCTCGAGCGTGGCGCCATCGACGCGACCGAGTTCTCGATGCCCCGCATCGACGCGCGCCTCGGCTTCCACCAGATCGCAAAGTTCAACTACTTCCCCGGCTGGCACCAGCCCGCGACGATGTTCGAACTCCTGATCAACAAGGACGTCTGGGATGACCTTGACGAGCAGACGCAAGAGCAGATCAAGGTCGCCTGCCTCGCCAACATCACGACGAACTATGCCGAAGGTGAAGCGACGAACTTCGCTGCCATGGTCGACAACGTCGAAAACAACGGCGTGACCCTCAAGCAGTGGGATCCAGAGGTCCTCGCCACGTTCGAAGCAACCTGGAACGAGGTTGCCGCAGAACTCGCCGCCGAAGACGAGTACTTCAAGCTCGTCTGGGACGACCTGCAAGAGTACCGCGCAGGCTACAAGACCTGGGGTAACTCGATCTATCTGCCGCGTCCGCGCTAAGCGAATGCGCCAATAAATACAGGGCCGGGGCGGCAAAGTCGCCCCGGCCCTTGGCACGGGGCAGGAGGGGACAATGCAAGAAGCGGACGAGCTGATCAAACTCAGTGATCCGGGCGAAGTCGGGCGGGAAGAGCACAACCGGGGCGACCGCATCACCGTCTGGATTTCCAACGTTTTCGCTTGGCTGTTCCCCGCCCTCATGCTCGCCATTTGCGCTCAGGTCGTCTTGCGGCAGGCCGGCATGAACCAGGCGTGGCTCGATGACTTCCAGTGGTGGCTATACAGTGCCGCGGTGCTTGTTGGCATCGGGTATGCGGTGACGACGAACAGCCATGTTCGCGTCGACATCTTCTATGACAACTTCCCCCAACGTAAGAAAAGCCGGATCGAGGTGTATGCGCTGGGCTGGCTGTTCCTGCCCTTCATCCTGCTGTCCTGGGACGTCACCTTTCACTATGCCGTTGCATCGGTGATCGCCGACGAAGGGTCCGACAGCCCGAACGGCCTCCACAACCTCTGGATCCTCAAGGTGTTCATGAACGTGGTGTTCCTATTCATCGCCTTCGCCATCGTGTCCGCCCTCTACCGCAACCTCGCGCGGTTGACCGAACCCACGCTTTTCGCTCTG
>JBCBME010000256.1:0-4353 GCA_039822945.1 Pseudomonadota bacterium | reverse complement strand
GTAGGAGCCCGGATCGATCCCGTCGGCTGAAAACACCCCCGGCGCGAGCGTGAAGCCATAGGCATCCGGCGGCACGTAGAGCCAATCGGCGAAGGCATCGGCCTCCCCCGTCATCCAGAAGAGACGGCCATGGGCCTTGGTGACGCTGCCGCCGACATCGGCGCGCTCCCGACAGGCACGCCAGAGGCTGTCGACACCGTCGGTCTTCTGCCCGTCCACCAGAACCCGCGGCGCGAGCATGAAAGACGTGGCGATAAGATCACGTGCCAGATCCTTGGAGCGCGGCAGCACAACGAGGACGGCCGTGTATTCGGCGTGGGTCTCCTGATTGACGCTGTGGGTGCTGGCAAAGTGCTCTGCCACGCGGATGTCGGGCGTTTCGATCACGCAGTCCGGCAGCGCCGTCAGATCGGTTTCGATCGTGGGGTGGCGCACCAAAATGGGGCTGGAGATGTCCAGCCCCTCGTCCAACGCTAGCCCAAGCCTCACGCTATTCTTTTTCCATCGTGCATTGCAGCGGGTGCTGGTGGCGGCGGGCGAAATCCATCACCTGGGCCACCTTTGTCTCCGCGATCTCGTGGGAGAAGACCCCCACGACGGCCACGCCCTTTTTGTGCACCGTCAGCATCAGCTCGAAGGCCTGTGCATGGGTCATGCCAAAGAAGCGCTCGAGCACCATCACGACAAACTCCATGGGCGTGTAGTCGTCGTTGAGGATCAGCACCTTGTAGAGCGGCGGCTTCTTCGTCTTCGTGCGCGTCTCGAGGACAACGCCGGCATCGGTGTCGCCGTCGCTGTCATCCTGGCCTGCGGCCGTCCATTGATGGATCAAGTGAGTCACGGTGCGCCTCTTGCGGTTCGGCCCTGTTATATAAGGCCCAAGCCTGCCATGAAAAGACGTAACCATGGACCAACTTGGGGACAAAGTCGTTGCCGGAGCGTACGATCACCACCCTCGCCTTCGATGCCGATGACACGCTCTGGCACAATGAGACGTACTTTCAGCTGACGCAGACCCGGGTGGAGGAGCTTCTGGCGCCCTTCTGTGATCCGGAGACGCTGCACACGCGCCTGCTGGAGACTGAGCGGCGCAACATCGGCCGCTACGGCTACGGCGTCAAAGGGTTCACGCTCTCTCTCATCGAAGTGGCCATCGAGGTCAGCGAGGGGCAGGTGACGGCGGGCGTCATCTCCGAAATCCTCGAGGGCGGGCGCGATTTGCTGGCCCACCCGGTGGAGCTTTTGCCCGGTGTCGAAGAGACCCTCGAGGCCCTCGCAGAGGACTATCAGTTCATCCTCATCACCAAGGGCGACCTGCTCCATCAGGAGGAAAAGCTTGCCGCGTCCGGGCTCGGGCCGCTCTTTGAGGCCGTGCATGTTGTCTCGGAAAAGGATGAAGCGCTCTACCGCAACCGGTTCGAAGAGGCCGCCCCGCGGACAATGATGATCGGCAACTCGATGAAGTCCGACATCCTGCCCGCGCTCGCGGCCGGGGCCTGGGCCACGCATATCCCCTTTGAGATCGAATGGGCGCTGGAGCGCGCCGAAAGCCCGATTGGCAATGCGCGCTTTCACCGGATCGAGAATATGGCAGCCCTGCCCGCTCTTTTGACGCAATTCCGCTAGATCCTCGCCGCATTTCTGCCGCAATTCGAGATCTAGCGGCTGCATTCCGCCATGGGCGCATATCTGCCGTAGCCCTTTGAGACCGCGCCACAAAATCGCCACAATTCAACCGTCGATTTTGTTTCTTTCAGCGATCCGCCCGTGTTAGCGTTTACGCAATCATAATTGGTACGCGGGACAAACACGCGGCCAGAGGCAGATCGAGGCAGCGACGTGCAAAGACGTCTTATTCAGGCAGCCCGCCTTGGGCTCATCCTATTCATGTGCATGGCTTGGGCTCCGCTTGCGGCAGCGCCCTATGCCGCGATGGTCATTGATGCCCGCTCGGGCGAGGTGCTCCATTCCCGCAATGCGGACACGCGGCTCCACCCTGCGTCCCTGACGAAAATGATGACGCTCTACATCGCGTTTCAGGCCGTGGAGCGCGGAGAGATCAGCCTCGACACGATGGTCACGATCTCTTCAAAAGCTGCGGCTGAACCCCCGTCAAAGCTCGGCCTGCGCCCCGGCCAGAAAATCAAGCTGCGCTACCTCATTCGCGCCTCGGCCGTCAGATCTGCCAACGATGCGGCCACCGCCATTGGCGAGGCACTTTCCGGATCCGAGGCGGCTTTTGCCCGCCGCATGAACCGGACGGCAAAAGCGATGGGCATGACGCGCACCACCTTCAAGAATGCTCATGGCCTCACCGAGAGCGGCCATATGAGCACCGCGCGGGACATGACGCTCCTCGGGCGTCACGTGCTCTATGACTTCCCGCAGTACTACAATCTCTTCTCACGTCGCACGACCCATGCGGGCGTCAAGGACGTCGCCAACACCAACCGCCGCTTGCTCAACGCCTATCGCGGCGCGGACGGGATCAAGACGGGCTACACCCGCGCGGCGGGCTTCAACCTCGTGGCCTCAGCGGAGCGCGGCAGCGAGCGCATCATCGCCACCGTCTTTGGCGGCCGCTCGACCGCGACGCGCAATGCACGGATCGCAGAGCTTCTGGACATGGGCTTCCAGCGGGCGCCTTCGCGCGTGGCCTTCCGACCGCCCTCGCTGCGCGATGTCCCCGACAGCGGCACGGGCAAGACGATCCGGCTCCAAACAGCCGTCAAAAAGAGCCTGCGCCCACAGCTGCGCCCGGGCCACCAGGCTCCGCTCATCCCTGCACCTGACCTGATGGTCGCCGAGGCGGATATCATGGAGGCCGTGGAAAGCGCCGCCGCCACCGGTGAGAACGCACCGGCAAGCTCGGTGACCCCGCGCCTGCGGCCCGCTGAGATCGCAAGCGCGGCCATTGCAGAGCCCGAAATCGTGACCCGAGCCTCGACATCCGGGGGCAAACAATGGGGCATCAATGTGGGCCGTTACCCGTCTCGCTTCGAGGCGGAGAAAGCGCTCCTGCGGATCGCACTTTCCGAGATGGCCACCCTCGACGGGACGCTGCGCAAGGTGGTGCGTGGTAACCAGGGCTTTGATGCAAACTTCGCCGGGATGACACGCGACACCGCCGGGCTCGCCTGCCGACGCCTGCAGGCGCGCGGAACGCAGTGCTTCATGATGGGGCCGGGCTAAGCCGCCGCACGACGGGGCAGCGCTTGCCTCACTGCGTGAGATAGCGCACGATTTGGGCATGCGCCTCGCTGCCCTTTTCGCCCTTCTTCCCACGTTCGTTCAGGCCACGTGCTCGACGGATGCCATGCTCGTCTTTGACGGGTCGACCTCCATGGCCGAGGCGGACTTTTCCACCGGCGAGCCCGCCAAGATCGTGGAGGCGCGGCAGGCGATTGCGCGCGCCATGCCCGAGATCGAGCCGTTTCGCCGCGTGGGCCTCATGGTCTACGGGCCCGGCGGCGCGGGCAAGACGGGGGCGTGTTCGGGCATCGATCTGCGCTTTGGCCCGATCGAGGCCTCCGCCGCGCCGATCATCGCCGAAATAGACGCGCTGCGCCCGTCGGGCCTCACCCCCCTCACAAACTCCGTGGCCGGTGCGGCAGAGGCGCTGAATTTCCGGCAGGAGCCCGCCGTGGTTGTCCTTCTCACCGATGGAAACGAGACATGCGGCGGCGGGCCCTGCGCGCTCTCCCAGAGCCTCGCTACACAGGCGGCGGACCTCACCATCCACGTCATCGGCTTTCGCATGCGAGAGCACGACGAATATTTCCGCTGGAACAATCCCGAGCAGGAATTCGGAGCAGACAACGTGGCCCGCTGTTTTGCCGATGCGACGGGGGGGCTCTACGTCACCACGGACACCGTTGATGAGTTGACCGCCGCGCTGCAGGCAACGCTCGGCTGCGCGCTTGTAGGTGGGCGGCCGCCCCTGTCAATTGACGCTGGGTAAGGAATACCGCACTCCCCGCGCCTCGCGCTTTGGTATACGCCGCACTCATTCGGGGTCGCCCTAGGCGCCACCATTCATTTTTAGCCCAGCGTCCATGCTTTCAGGGCGCGTCGGATATATTTTTGATGATCGACCCATATTTCGGGGCCGACGCTCGCGCCTTTTTCGGCGTGGTGGCGGCCGTCGTCAGCTGCATCGCCTACCTCCCCTACCTTCGCGATTTGACCGCGGGCACAACGAAACCGCAACGCTCCTCCTGGCTGGTCTGGACTGTCCTGAGCTCGATCTCCTTCGCCTCGCAAGTAGCAGAAGGCGCGTCGGCCTCGCTCCTTTACGCAGGTATCCAATGCGCGGGCACAGCGTTCATCTTTGCCTTCGCGATCCACCGCGGG
>JBCBME010000255.1:0-4357 GCA_039822945.1 Pseudomonadota bacterium | reverse complement strand
CTCCACCGCAGGCCCTCCGGGCTGAGGCAGACCGATGAGGCGCGCAACCTTGTCAAAAGCCTCGCCCGGAGCATCGTCGATGGTGCCCCCGAGCCGGGTGAACTCCGTGGGCCCGCGCACGACCAAGAACTGGCAATGACCGCCCGAGACGAGCAGCATGAGATAGGGGAATGTCAAACCATCGGTGAGCACCGGCGTGAGCGCATGACCTGCCAGATGATTGACGCCCACGAGCGGCAGCCCCGTGGCCGCGGCAATCCCCTTGGCGCACATCACGCCAGACAGAACACCCCCGATCAGGCCCGGCCCGGCGGTTACCGCCACAGCGGCGCAGTGCTCGAGCGAAACGCCCGCTTGCGCCAACGCCTCGCTCACGGCGCCATCGATTTTCTCGGCATGGGCGCGGGCCGCGATCTCCGGCACGACGCCGCCAAAGGCCGCGTGCAGGCCGCTTTGCCCAACCACGATGTTCGAAAGCACCTCCGGTCGCGCACCCATGCGAACCACCGCTGCTGCCGTGTCGTCGCAACTGCTTTCCAGGCCGAGGATGAGGGTCATGGCATTGCTCCCGCCGCAGCCGCCACCTACAGTCGGCACGCCCATGACACAAGCTGACCCGCCTCTTTGCCTGCTGACGCGCCCGCGCGCCGAGGCGGAGCGTTTCGCCGCCCGTGTGAAGGAGACGCTGGGCCTCGAAAGCCTGATCGCGCCGCTCCTTCGGATCGAGTCGCGCGAGGTGGAGGTGTCATGGACGGACTACAGCGCCTTGATTCTCTCGTCGGCCCGCGCTGCGGAGCGGTTAACATCTTTGGGAGTACCCCCCGGCATGCTCTGCTTTTGCGTCGGCGCAAGGACAGCGCAGACCGCGCGCAACGCCGGGATGGACGGTCGCGTGGCCGGTCAGAACGCTGATGAACTCGTGGCGCATGTAGCGTCTGAAGCCCCTCCCGGTCGGCTCCTCCATCTTCACGGTGAGCACACGCGGGGCGACATTGTGGGCAGGCTTGCAACTGCCGGTGTCGACTGCCGTGAAATCATTGTTTATCAGCAACTTGCCCAGGATCTACCGAGCGACTTGATCGCCCGCTCGCAGGCAGGTTTGCACCTTTTGGCCCCGGTTTTTTCACCCCGTACGGCCACGCTTCTGGCCCGGTCTGAGCTCGACTGGCCGCACGTCACCCTCGTGGCCATGAGTGCCAACGTGGCCCAAGCGCTGGCAGACCTGCCAGCCCCCGAAATCGCCGTGGCGAGACTGCCCAATGAAGCGGCAATTCTCGAGGCAATGACGGACACGATGGTGGTGCGAGGCTTGCTTGAGGGTCGGAGTGTGCAAAGATAAGCTGACACTCGGCTGACTGGTCAGCGGTATAGGAACGACAGGGGTATTCGGTGGCTGCCAAAGACGAACCCGAATCTGAAAACAAGAACATCGAAGATGCGGAGGTGATCGAGCCTGAGGCGGAAGCGCCCTCAGACGACGATCCGGAAACAAGCACCGAAAGCCCGGAAGAGCTGCCCGAAGGTGAGCCCGACACCTGGGAGGCCACCGAGCCTGAGACCACCGAAGAGGGCGAACTCTCCGAGGATTTGGACGCCGAGGAGCCCGCCGACGATCTTGAGCCTGAAGAGCTCGAGGAACCCGTCGAAGACGTGGCCCCAGAAGTCGAACCAGAACCAGAGCCAGAGCTGGAACCCGAGCCCGAACCGGAGCCCGTGGCAGCGGCACCTCAAAAGCGTGGCGGGTTTTCTGCCCTTCTGGGCGGTGCAATCGCGGCCGTGCTCGGATTCGTTGTCGCGCAGGTCGTGCCGGAGGGCTGGCCGATCACCGCGGACACTGCCGTCACGGACGCTCTTGTCGCGGCCGACGGCGATCTCAGCGCGCGCGTTGATGGGATCGAAACGGCAGCGAGTGACATCGCCGCCCAGGTCGAGACTACTAGCGGTGTTGTAACCGAAATTCAGGATGCAATCGACGCCGTAGCGACGGACACAATGGCGAGCCTGTCTGCGCTCAGTGATCGTGTCGGCGCCCTCGAAAGTCGGCCCATCGTGGATCTTTCCTCGCTTGAGAACTCAGACGCGGTGGAGGCAGAGCTCGCCGCCTTGCGCGAGGAAATCGCAGCCGTCTCCGCAGAGGCCCAGCGCCAGATCGATGAGGCCCGGAGCGAGGCCACGCTTCTCGAACGCAACGCAGCCGCTGCTGCCGATGCCGCCGCAGAGCGCGCCGCACTTTCGCGTGTCCTGGCTGCACTCGACAGCGGTGTGCCGTTCGAGGCCACGCTTGGTGAGTTCGCCGAGCTCACCGATCAGGAGATCCCAGCCGCCCTTACCGCGTCCGCTGCAGATGGCGTGCCGACCCTCAGCAGCCTGCAGGCGGAGTTTCCGTCTGTGGCGCGTGAGGCGCTCAGCGCTATGCGTGACGAAAATGCCGGTGGTGAAAGCACGTTCGGAAACTTCTTCCGCAATCAGCTCAGCATTCGCAGCCTCGAGCCGCAGGAGGGGTCGAGCCCCGATGCTGTTCTCAGCCGTATCGAGGGCGCCCTGACCGAAGGCCGTCTGGGAGACGCCCTCGCCGAGATTGCAACGCTGCCTGAGAGCGGGGCGAATATTCTCGCACCCTGGTCTGCCCAAGCAGAGGCCCGGCTCGCTGCGTTCGAAGCGGCAGGCGCCCTCACCCAATCCATGACCTCGAATTAAGGACACCGCCCATGCTTTGGTCTCTCGCAAAAGTGCTGATCTTCGTGGCGGTGGTGGCCGCATTGGCGTTTGGGGCCGGTGCGCTCCTCGAACTGGGCGGCGGTGTGACGGTACAGATCCCACGCACGGGCATGAGCGCCCCGGTCGAGTTCTCGCTCACGCCAATCCAGATGATCATCGCGTTGATCCTATTCATCGTGGGGCTCTGGATCGTGTTCAAGCTCGTTGGGCTCCTCATCGCTACGCTCCGCTTTATCAACGGCGACGAGACCGCCATCTCGCGCTACTTTGACCGCAACCGCGAGCGCCGCGGCTTTGATGCGCTGTCCGAGGGGCTGATGGCGCTTGCATCAGGCGAAGGAAAGCTCGCCATGGCAAAGGCCGCGAAGGCTGACCGCTATCTCAACCGGCCCGAGCTGACGGGCCTGGTAACGGCTCAGGCTGCCGAGATGACTGGCGACCGCAAGCGCGCCGAGGTGGTCTACAAAAGGCTCCTCAAGGATGACCGCACCCGCTTTGTGGGCGTCCATGGCCTCCTGAAGCAAAAGCTTGGCGATGGAGACACCGACACCGCGCTCAAGCTCGCTGAAAAGGCCTTTGCCCTCAAACCCAAGCATGTGGAGACGCAGGATACCCTGCTCAAACTACAGGCCGGGGAGGAGGATTGGTCAGGCGCGCGCAAAACGCTGAATGCCAAGCTCAAGCATGGCTCCATGCCCCGCGACGTACACAAGCGGCGCGATGCCGTGCTTGCCCTCTCTGAGGCGCGCGAGATGCGCCGGGGCGGCAAGCTCGAAGAGGCGCAAAAGCTCTCGATCGAGGCCAACCGCCTCTCGCCAGAGCTCATCCCCGGCGCCACCATGGCGGCTCGCGCCCATGTCGAGCAGGCCAAGCCGCGCCTTGCCACCAAAGTGCTCCGTGGCGCCTGGGCGAGCCAGCCGCATCCCGAACTCGCCGCCGCCTTTGCTGCCATCGATGAGAACGAAAGCACCGCTGCGCGCATCAAGCGTTTCCAGACGCTGACGCGATCCACGGCAGATAACCCCGAGTCGAAGATGGTCATGGCCGAGCTCTACATCGCAGCCGAGGATTTCCCAGCCGCCCGGCGCGCCCTCGGCGATCTCGTGGAAAAGGATCCCACCGTCCGCTCCATCACGATCATGGCCGCGATCGAAAAGGGCGAAGGTGCCTCTGACGATGTGGTGCGCGGTTGGCTGACGCGCGCGCTTTCCGCGCCGCGCGATCCGCAGTGGATCTGCGAGGTCTGCGGCAACATCCAAGCAGAGTGGGACGCGGTCTGCGACGAATGCGGCGCAATCGATTCCCTCTCCTGGAAGCGCCCCGCAACGGGAGCAGCAGATGGCACGGCAACGACGTCCATGCTGCCCTTGCTTACCGCTGCGCCTGAGGCCCCGAGCGAAGAGATCGCCGCCAATGACGACGCCACACCGGCTCTGCCTGAGGCCGAAGTGGTTGACGCCGACGTCGTGACGGAAGTCTCCGCCGCTGACACGCGAAATTAGGTCTAGTGGCGGCTCCGAATCTTCGCTAAATGCCCGCCAGCAGATCGGGACCACCCGGTTTGCCGCTGGTGTTTTGGCCCGTTCGAACCGCCAGTGCCCGCCTCCCGCGTACATGCAGGAGCACCGGGGCCGCTGTA
>JBCBME010000254.1:0-4376 GCA_039822945.1 Pseudomonadota bacterium | reverse complement strand
GACATGATGTCTGGATCGGCCACGGGGTGACCGTGACAGCAGGTGTGACCATCGGGACGGGCGCCGTGATCGGCGCGGGCGCGGTTGTGACCAAGGATGTCGCCCCCTACACCGTGGTTGGCGGCGTCCCCGCCCGGCTCATCAAGCGCCGTTTCACGGAAGAGCAGGCCGAAGCGCTGCAGGAGATCGCCGTCTGGGACTGGTCATACGACGCATATAAAGCAGCGCTCCCTGACATCCGCGCGCTCGAGATCGACGCCTTTATCGAGAAGTATCGCTAAGGCCCCGTGGTGCTCATTTGTCCCTCGCTTGGCGGTCTCGACGCCTACCGTGCCGCCCTCGAAACCGGCTGGTCACCGCGCACAACGCGACCGGAAGCGGCGCAAGAAGAACGCGCAGCGATTTCGTCAGACCCCGGCGCGTTTCTGGCGTTGCTCGATGATCCTCACGGTAGGCGGGCTGACATCGAGCTCTCGGACGGAACCCGTGTGAAGCGGCTTCCCAGCTTTCGCCGCTGGATTTGGTCAGACGGGTTCTGCGGCAGTATCGAACTGCGCTGGCAATGGGGAACGGACGCGTTGCCGCCCACCTGCTCGGGCCATATCGGCTATGCCGTCGTGCCATGGAGACAGGGCGAAGGGCTGGCCACAGAGGCGCTGAAGGCGATCTTGCCGGACGCTTGCAAGGTGGGGCTGTCCGTCGTGGATCTCACGACTGACCCGGCCAACCTTGCCTCCATCCGCGTGATCAAAAAGAATGGAGGGTGGCTCGTGGCGCGACACGAAAGACGGCCATCCGCCGGTGTTGGGGAGGAGCTTCTCTTCCGAATAGATCTCGCAACACTCTGTGACGCTTAGCTGGGAGAGGCCAGTGAAGGAGAGGACCCACTGGTTGCGGCGCAAGATCAGGGACGAGATCGCCGGGATCGCTCCTTATGATAAGCGGGAGGCCCAAGATATCTCCGAGGCGCTGGCTTGGGTCGATAGCGGAGCGACGCTCACTAGGGTCGCGAAGCCTGCAACGCCGCCGCGACACCTCGTGTCCTACTTTCTGGCGGTCGATGGTGACCACATCCTGCTTGTTGATCACATCAAGGCTGGCTTGTGGCTGCCCTCTGGTGGGCATGTCGAGCCGGGTGAACACCCTCGTGAGACGGTCGAGCGGGAAATCATCGAGGAGCTTGGCATCCAAGCGGAGTTCGCGGTTGCTGGCCCGCTCTTCCTGACGGCCACGACGACCGTGGGGCAAACGCCAGGTCATGTTGACGTCTCGCTTTGGTATGTCGTGCGCGGTGACCGGCACCAAGAGATCTCCTTCGATCGAAGTGAGTTCCACCGGGTCCAATGGTTTCACCGTGAGGACATCCCCCTAGGGAGAACTGACCCCGAGCTCGGACGCTTCCTGGGCAAAATGCGAGGCCACGGCTGGCTGGCCTAATGGCCTGATACCAAGCTGGCCTCATTGGGCGGATCGGGCGCCGTGCCCCACGCCTCATTGGGTGC
Organism: Pseudomonadota bacterium; assembly: GCA_039822945.1. Lineage (GTDB taxonomy): Bacteria > Pseudomonadota > Alphaproteobacteria > Rhodobacterales > Rhodobacteraceae > Shimia_B. Next base: position 2,874 of record JBCBME010000254.1, on the reverse strand, counting down.
TTCATTGCTGGCCGCGGCGTCGAACGTCCCTCAACCTGAATGGATAGAAATGGCCGAACACATTCTGATCACTGGCTGCTCTGGCGGCGGAAAGTCCACGCTTCTTGCCGCACTCGCGCAACGAGGACATGCAGTCGTGCGCGAACCCGGTGAGCGCATCGTGCGCTCAGAGATGGCGTCTAGCGGCGATGCGCTGCCATGGTCCAACTTGGAGGCCTTCCTTTGGCGCGCTTTGGACATGGCAAGGGAGGATCTCGCCCATGCCACCGATCTCAAGGGCCCAGTATTCCATGACCGAGGGCTCTTGGATGCTGCGGTGGGGCTGAGGGATGTGTTCGGCGTTCCCTTAAGTGTTACCATGCCGGGCCCGTTTCCATACGCGTCGCCCGTGATTATTGCGCCGCCCTGGCCTGAGCATTTTTCGCACACTCAAGAGCGGCGGCACGGTTTTGAAGAGGCCCTGGATGAATATGAGCGCATTTGCTGTACTCTTGATGCGCTGGGGCATCCCGCCATTTCGCTGCCTTTTGCCGATGTCGCCACCCGAGTGGAGTGGATCGAACGCCAGCTGTGCTAGAGCCTCAGCCCGCTCTGCGTCCTTGACAGAACGCGGGGCGCTGTCCTACCCCGGCCTCATCGGAGAGCACCATGCTGAAGACACGCGAAATTCATGCCTACGGTTACGCCCAGTTTTGGGCGCTAGGCGCGTGCGGCGGCAACTCTTTGAGCGGTGACTGATCCTACGTCACATCCCTCTCATCCGAAGCCAACCCGCCGCCCATTTCGAGGCGGCTTTTTTTATTCAGGAGATCCCCAATGGCCTTTCTACACGCAACCCTTGCCCTTTATCCCTTTGCTGGTCGCGGCGCGCGCGTGGAAACGAGGACGTGGTCGCAGGCCAATTCGCCGTCCGGAGTGCCTCCGTTATGACCCGGGTCAGACTGAGTTGGGCGCTTTGCGCGGTCCTCCTAAGCCTGCCCCAGTCCGGCGCTGCAAATGACGGGCCCCTTGCACAGGTTCTATGTGCCCCGGCCCAGGATATGCGCCATAGGCTTGAGACAACCTACAGGGCTGCGCCTGCTTGGGCGGGTTTGCGGGGACCAGACGAGGTGCTGCAACTCTGGCAAGATGCAGAGGGTGCTTGGGCCCTCATTATCGCCTATGCGGGCGGAAGCTGGTGCATCGTGGCCATGGGAGACGTGTTTCATCCCTTCGCGGACCTACCGCATAGCTAGCTCGAAGAGAGGAGGGGCGCCGTCTGGTGCGCCCCTCTACCCTCCTTCCAGAACAGGGCCGTGAGATTGAGGCGCTTGGTCATCACAGGGACGAATGGCTCTGGCAAAAGCTGGTTTGCGCGCGAGCTTGCCATGCGTCGCGAAGATCTTGAGATCGTGTCCTATGATGCCGTGCGGCTGACGCAAGACTGGGCAAAGCGCCCTGAAGCGGATGTTGCGAAGTCCATGGCTGGCCTCGTTTCCAAAGACAGTTGGATCATCGAAGGCGGGCCCGGCCTTCTGCGCCACGCGCTCCACAGAGCAGAAGGCGTCGTCTGGCTAGATCCGAGCCCGTGGCTCCGCGCGCTCCGGCTCGCATACCGGCCTTGGCAGAACCTTGGCAACGTGCGCGATGAGCTGCCCACAGGGAATGTGGACTGGCCACTCCAACAGTACCGGTTTGGGATCGCAAGCCTGGCAAACGGGCAGAACGCGCGGGCTGCGATTGAGACAAGCCTGCGGGCCGGGCCCAAGAGGGTGGTGTGGCATTGTCGGTCAAAGGCGGATGTTTCCAGGGCGTTGGAAGCCGTGTCTCAAGCCGTTTTTGCCCCTGACGGCATGCAGCCCTAGAGCCCCACGCCGCTCTGTGCGCCTATTCCACCAACCCCAAGCCCTTAAGATAGGCAAAGCCCCTTGGAATGTCAGACTTACGGCGCAGCTCCAACACAAGGTGCGGCTCTGAGGTGCACTCTGCCAAAGCGCGAAAGACTTCCGCCCAATGGATTTCGCCTTCGCCCGGCGCCCAGTGACGATCCGCGTGGCCATCGAGGTCCTGCAGATGCACGTGTCGGAGCTGATTGCCAGCGTCTCGCACGAAGTAGTCTACAGGTGGTGCGCCGGACATGCGTCGGGCCAGGTGGGCATGTCCTGTATCGATGGAGAGCGCGATCGCGTCGCTTTCAAAACTATCGACCATCGCGCGCCGCGTTGCGGGATCAACGTCGAAGATGTTCTCGATGACCAGGGTAACGCCCGCCGTCTCGGCGGCTTTAACCACGGGCGCCATTACGTCATGGATCCGCGCCAGTTTTTCTTCCCAGTAGCTCGGTTTGTTGAGCCGGTTCCAGGCGTACCAGCGCGTGTAGGGCGAATGCAGGACCATCTGCCGTGCGCCAACGCGCTCTGCGGCTTCCAACGCCTTGAGAAAGCGCGCCGTGATCAGCGGGCGAAGCTCGGGGTCCTTATTGTCCATGTCGAGCCCCTCGAACGGCCCGTGCATGCCAATGCGGCCTTCGAAGCCGTCGAGTGCGCTCTTTGCAGCGGCGATGCGGTCCTCGAATTCTGTCGTGAGGTCGTGGTGCAGGCTGAAGCCCTGAAGCTCCAGATCGCGTGATGCGTCAAAGAGCCAGTCGCGGTGATCCGCGATCTCGTGAGGCGCGAGGCACGCCCCAATCTTAAGCGGTGTCATGGGCAGGGTTCCTTTGGGGATTGCGGGCGTCGGGGATGGCAAAGGAGGTGGCGATGGCCAGGCCAAGGATCGCAGTCATCGCCGCGAAGCTGACCCAGCCGCCGAATTCTTGTGTGAGAAAGGCAAACACGAAAGGGGCAGAGGCGTTTGCGGCCATAGAGGCCGAATTGATCCACCCGAGCCGCGCGCCGT
>JBCBME010000253.1:0-4383 GCA_039822945.1 Pseudomonadota bacterium | reverse complement strand
ATTGACGCAACAACGCAGGTTATATGCCAAGGCGCTCTAATCTCTCCACTTTTCCCCAGCTCGTCCGCGGAGTGCCCGGTGCAGACCGCGCGCGTGCTAGGTTACCCCAAGCTCCATCGCTTGCATTACTGAGCGCGGCCCCGCATCTAGACCAAAAGGAGATCTGACATGCTCAAAGGCTTAGGCGGCCTCGGCGATATGGCCGGGATGATGAAGAAAGCGCAGGAGATGCAGTCCAAGATGGCTGAACTCCAGGAGAACCTTGCCACCATGACCGTTGTTGGCGAAAGCGGCGCAGGCCTCGTGAAGGCGACGTCCACGGCCAAGGGCGAACTTGTGGCGCTCGACATCGACCCCACCATCTTTGATCCGAACGAAAAGGAAGTGGTGGAAGACCTCATCCTCGCCGCGATCAAAGAAGCGCAGGCCAAGGCCCAACAGAAAAGCCAGGACGAGATGTCAAAGATCACCGAAGGGCTCGGGCTGCCCGCCGATATGAAGCTTCCGTTCTGAGCAACGCGCGGGGCTTCGGCAAACGCGGGTTAAGGCGATGGCTGACGACATTTCCTCTCTCGATACCTTGATCGAGCTGATGGCGCGGCTGCCCGGGCTTGGGCCCCGCTCCGCGCGCCGCGCGGCGCTCCATCTGGTGAAAAAGCGTGGCCAGCTGTTGAGCCCCTTGTCTGAGGCCATGGCGGAAGTTTCGCGTACCGCGCGCGAGTGCCTGAACTGCGGAAACATCACCACGAGTGACATTTGCAGCATTTGCGCGTCGCCCAAACGGGCGACGGGCGAGCTTTGCGTCGTGGAAGATGTGGCCGATCTTTGGGCCATGGAACGTGCGGCCGTCTTTCGCGGGCGGTACCATGTCCTCGGTGGAACACTTTCGGCTCTTGATGCCGTGGGCCCCGAAGAACTGCAAATACCGCGGCTCATCCAACGCGTGACTGAGGAAGAGATCTCCGAAGTGATCCTCGCGCTGCCCGCCACGGTCGATGGTCAGACGACCGCGCATTACATCGCGGGAGAGTTGCCGGGTGTCACGGTGACGAGCCTCGCCCAGGGCGTGCCAGTTGGCGGTGAGTTGGACTATCTCGACGACGGTACGATTTCAGCGGCTTTGCGCGCCCGCAAATCCTTCTGACACCTCAACGAAAGTTGCGTGGTCGCAGACCGGCGCAAGCATCTTCTACAAGGTCCGCGATCCGTTTTGAGCGGGTCTCAGCGCGCTTGGCGGTCTTGATAAACTCCAGCATCCCCCGCTTTACAGACCGTGGATAGGCGTCCCAGACATCCCGTGCCGGGCCGAGGGCTTCTGCAAGATCCTCCGGGACTTCCAGGCGTTCGACATCGTCCAGAAAGCTCCACATGCCGTTTTCCTTGGCGATTGAGATCGCGGCCTCGCCTGCCGGTGTCATGAGACCAGCTGCGCGCGCCTCTTCCACCTTTGCCTTGTTGACGGCGGACCAGGCCGATTGGGCCCGGCGTGGCGCTGCTCGTACGGAGCTGCGATCCTGATCAACGCCCCGCGTCACGGCATCGACCCATCCCCAGCATAAAAGCTCTGAGATGAGCTCTCCGATCGGCGTGTAATGTGGTGTGTGCTTTTTCCAGAAGACCAACCACACGCTTTCCGTCTGGGTGTGATTGTTTGCCAGCCACGCGCGCAGGTCGGCACGGCTGCGCACTTCGACTTCTTCAAAGTCAGCCAAACTTCGGCGCGCGCTTTTGCATGTTCGCCATGACGGCCTCCATCTGGTTGGGGGAGCCCATGAGCGCCGCTTGAAGGTCCGCCTCGAGCTTCAGAGCGTCAGGGCCGCCTGCCCAGACCTCCTCCACCAGTTGTTTTGCGCCGGAGAGCGCCTCCGGGGACCGCGCGGCGAGCTCTTCGGCCAGCGAGCGAGCGCGCTCGAGCGGAGCGGTACTCACCTCTGTCACGAGGCCCATATCGCAGGCGTCTGTCCCGCTGAGCTGGCGGCCTGTCATCATCAGCATCTTTGCCTCATCAGCGCGCAGTAGCTTTGGGAGCGACTGTGTGATGCCCATGTCGGGGATGAGCCCCCAGCGCGCTTCCATGATCGAAAGCCGTGCATCGGGCGCAGCGATGCGGAAATCCGCGCCCAGGGCAAGTTGCATTCCCGCGCCAAAACAGACGCCTTCGATGGCCGCGATCACGGGCACCGGCAGGTGCGCCCATGCGGTGACGGGCCGTTGATAGAAATTGGCGCCGGTTTCATCGGCCTCGGCCATCCGTGCCTTCACGTCATCGAGCTTGCCCGCCATCGATGCCATCACGGCAAGATCGAGCCCCGCGCTAAAGGCGCCGCCGGCACCCGTGATCACCACGGCGCGTGCGCCCCCAAGCTGGCCTGCCGCATCGCTCAGGGCCTCAAACATCTCGAGGCTCCACGCGTTCAGCTTTTCCGGGCGGTTCAAGGTGACTGTGGCGATACCGCCTTCGATCTCGGTGGTGACGATCATGTCAGGGCCTCAAGGTGGTGGTGATCCATTCCCCCGGTTGTAACGCGCCAAGCTCCCACGGCCCAATAGCGATGCGCACGAGACGCAGCGTCGGATGCCCAACCGCAGCCGTCATGCGCCTGATCTGGCGGTTTTTTCCCTCCCGGATCGTGAGGCGGATCCATGTGTCAGGCACGGTCTTGCGAACCCTCACTGGCGGATCGCGGTCCCATAGAGTGGGTTGGGCGATGATCTCTGCCTCTGCGGGTTGCGTGCGCCCGTCCTTCAGCGCCACTCCACTGCGCAGCGCGGCGAGGGCGTCTGCGTCGGGCGCGCCCTCCACTTGCACGAGGTAACGCTTGGGCAGCTTGAATTTCGGGGACGCGATGCGCGCCTGCAGCTTTCCGTCGTCCGTCAGAACAAGGAGGCCTTCGCTATCTCGGTCGAGCCGCCCTGCTGCATAGACGCCTGGCTGGTCGATGTAGCGCGCAAGGCCGGGCCACCGCCCCTCGTCGGTGAACTGGCTCAGCACATTCATCGGCTTGTTGAAGAGGACGATCACCTAGCGCGCATCGAGCTGCTGGATGGACCGGGCAATGCGGTTTGCAATCGCACGGGAGCCTTTGACCGACGGGTGAACACGATCAAAGGTGTGAAAACTCCGGTCGCCTGGCGGTACGAGATCCTGGTTGGAGATGATCCAGACGCCGTCCATGTTCCGGGCCATAAGCGCCACCCGGCGCTCCATTTCGTTCCCGAGCGCGCGGCAATGCTCAATCGGAGAGCCGAACCCTGGGGAACGCAAGTAGCCGACATAGAGCACCCGCGCGCCATCGGCGCGGATCCGCGTCACGAGGTCGGGCAGCATGCCATTTGCGCCATCTGGGGTGATAACGCGGGCCATTCGTGCGTCGCACTCGTTGCATCCGCAGCCGAGCCAGAGGTCGTTCCCGCCGCCATTGAGCACAACCCAATCAAAAGCCCCGGGTTCATACTGACGCGAAATCCCACGCATCATCGCCCCGGTCAGCGAGTTGTTGTCCACGGGTTCACCCAGTTGCCGCGCAACCCAGTTGGGCACCGCCCGGCCTGTAAGGACATGGGTCGCCATCATGGAATCGCCCAAAAGCTGGATACGTGCCCCGTCCTGCGCCTGCGCAGAGCTGACGCCGAGCACGATTAACAAAATCATCAAAAATCGCATGTACCTGTCCTGCAAGATCTGCCGACGGTGAGAGTGTAGTGAGCGGGGTAAGAAGGGTTAAGGCCGTATTGGCCCCATAGCGCACATGCGGCGATTTGATCGGGCGCGGGGGCTCAACCGCCTTCGATCATCGCCACCCGGGTTCCGTGCCGACCACCTTCATATGCGGTGTCTAGAAACGCGTCGACAATGGCAAGGGCGAGACCTTCGCCCACGACGCGCGCCCCGATGCTGAGCATGTTGGCGTCATTGTGGGCCCGGATCATCGCCGCCGAAAACGTGTCTGAGCAGACGCCACAGCGCACGCCCGCCACCTTGTTGGCGGCCATCATGATCCCCTGACCCGTCCCGCAGAGGATGATGCCGAGATCGGCATCGCCTGCCGCGACAACCTCGGCAGCGGTTTTACCGTGGATCGGATAATGGGTGCTTTCAGGCGTCTGGGGCCCGATGTCGTGCACCTCATGCCCGCGAGAGACGCAATGCGCGGCTACAACGCGACGCAGGTCGATCGCTGCGTGATCGGAGGAAAGTACGATCCGGGTCATGACATGTATTCCTTTGCGGCTGCGAGAGGTGCGTTAAGTGGCCAAACGCCGCTCATCCCGATCAATGCGCTTCCGCCCAATTTGCTCCGCGGCCGGCATCAACAACGAGTGGGACATCGATCTTCACCGCTGGCATCGCCGCGTTTTCCATCACGTCGCGTGCCACACCGA